>CATKZA010000054.1 GCA_949841235.1 uncultured Clostridiaceae bacterium | reverse complement strand
TAATCTTGCTCCCACGCTTTACATCCACAAACAAACCATCAAATAATCCCATACTGCTCCCCTTTATCAAATATATATAAACAAACTAGGAAGAACGCTGTTTTTGCGTTCTTCAGTGTGAATAGGCGGCTCTGCTGCCGTAGAAGTTCTTAGCGTTCGTTTTTTGAAAGCTTAGGACTTCTATTCACATTTTCATAGTCAACTGTATCCTCTGCTTTTTCAAGTCAACTCCCATGACCTTCACATCTACTACATCCCCCACGCTGACCACGTCCAGAGGATGCTTGACAAACTTCTTGTCCGACAGCTGGGAAATATGAACCAGCCCGTCCTGATGAACGCCGATATCCACAAACGCGCCAAAATCAATCACATTCCTCACCGTTCCCTTGAGAATCATGCCCTCCTTCAAATCCTTCATCTCCAGCACGTCCGTGCGGAGAATGGGCTTGGGCATTTCATCCCTGGGGTCTCTGGCGGGCTTTTCCAGTTCCTTGATAATGTCTGTCAGGGTAATCTCCCCGATGCCTAATTCCTCTGCCATGGCTTTCTTATTCTTCACCCGCTTCATAATGCCCTTGCCACCCTTAGGCTGCTCTTCCTTCTCCTCCAAGGTCACGGCTCCCTCGCCAAATGCCTTGGCAAAAGCAGCTCCAAAGGCTGTTCCGGTATTTTTCACCTGGAATCCCTTCTGCTCCTTCTTCTTCGGCTTCTTCACCGCAGACTGCCTGGCCATCTCGGTCTGGATTTCCTTCACTTCCTCCATAGTCATATGCAGTTTCTCCAGAAGGCCGTTGGCGGCATCATAACTCTCGGGATGGACGCTGGTGGCATCCAGAGGATTGTCCCCGCCCAAGATGCGCATAAACCCGGCACATTGCTCAAAAGCCTTCGGCCCCAGTTTCGGCACCTTTAACAGTTCCTTCCTGTCCTGGAACTGCCCATTCTCCTCCCGGAATACCACGATATTCTTGGCAATGGCTTTGGAAATGCCGGAAATGTGTTCCAGCAGGGAGGCAGAAGCCGTATTCAGATCCACGCCAACTTTATTCACGCAATCCTCCACCACGCCGGAGAGGGTCTCGGACAATTTCTTCTGGTTCATGTCGTGCTGGTACTGCCCCACGCCAATGGACTGGGGATCAATCTTCACCAGTTCCGCCAGAGGATCCTGCAATCTCCTGGCAATGGATGCCGCACTCCTCTGTCCCACATCGAAGTTAGGAAATTCCTCTGTAGCCAGCTTGCTTGCAGAATAGACGGAGGCTCCCGCCTCATTGACGATGATGTACTGCACCGGCGCAGAGATTTCCTTCAGCATCTCCGCAATGATCTGCTCCGATTCCCTGGAGGCAGTGCCATTTCCCACGGAAATCAGAGAGATGTTATACTTGCTAATCAGCTTCTTCACCACCCGCTTGGTCTCCTCCACCTTGTTCTGAGGAGCCGTGGGATATACCACCGTAGTATCCAGCACCTTTCCCGTGGCATCCACCACTGCCAGCTTGCACCCGGTACGGAACGCCGGATCCCAGCCCAATACGGTCTTTCCCGCAATGGGCGGCTGCATCAGCAGTTGCTCCAGATTCTTGCCGAATACCTTGATGGCTCCATCCTCCGCCTTCTCCGTCAGTTCATTGCGAATCTCCCGCTCGATGGCCGGGGCAATCAGCCGCTTATAACTGTCCTCGATGGCCTCTGCCAAAAGTTCCTCCGCCCTGGCATTCTCCCCAGTCACAGTCTTGGTCTTCAAATACTGGAGAATGCGCTCCTCCGGTGCCTCCAGCTTCACCATCAGGTATTTTTCCTTCTCCCCCCGGTTCAGGGCAAGCACCCGATGCCCCACCACCTTGCTGATCTCCTCCTGGAAGTCATAGTACATCTCATAGACGGACTGGGCCTTCTCATCCTTTGCCGCAGAAATAATCCTGCCCTCCTCGAAAGTAATCTTCCTAATATACATGCGGTGTTCCGCATTGTCTGAAATTTCCTCGGCAATAATATCCCTCGCTCCCGCCAGGGCATCCTCCAGCGTAGGCACCTCCTTCTCCTCCGAGATATATGCCTCCGCCTCTTTTTCTACATCTGTAGAACTCTCCTGGGCCAGAATGAGCTGGGACAGACCCTCCAGTCCTTTCTCCTTTGCCATGGTGGCCCTGGTTCTTCTCTTGGGGCGATAGGGACGGTACAAATCATCCACCACCACCTGAGTCTCCGCCGCAAGGATCTTTTCTTTCAGTTCCTCCGTAAGCTTTCCCTGTTCCTCGATGCTGGCCAGCACCTGCTCTTTCTTCTCCTCAAGATTTCTCAGATAGGCGAGACGCTCGTTCAAGTCTCGAAGCTGTTCATCATTCAGAGAGCCATGGGCCTCCTTCCGATATCTGGCGATAAAGGGAATCGTGTTTCCCTCGTCAATCAGCTTCACAGCGGCCTCCACCTGCCACAGCTGTATAGATAATTCTTCTGCGATTTTCTTCTCAATATTCATATTCAACTCCATTCCGAGAACGTTCACATTCGAGTAACCATGCGAGAGGAACTGCAGCTGTAGTGCGAATGCAGTTTCTCGTGTAGAACCAGGGCTTATTTGCGACGTTCTCGGCACAAATAGCCGTGTATTTGAAAAAAAAGAGATGCAAGATATCCCCGGACCTGCATTGCCCATCAGATATTCACGCATCCCCCTAGTACAACGAAAATTAAGTCTTTGATATATTCACGCAGGATTATTGATTCAGATGCAAGGAAGAAAATCGACGGAGCAGCGTGTGGCAAAGACCATATAAAGCAATGGTCCAGCTAGATTTTCTGACGTAGCAGCTGAACAATTAGACAAGTGAAGATATCAGTTACTTAATATTCGTTGTACTAGTGTACTGTACCATTGATATTTGGTGAAACTGCGCAGACTATCTGTTTATCCGCAAGGCAAATTTCCGACGGCATAGCGGCGGCTATGTCTAGAAAATTTAACGTAGCGGATAGGCAGATAGTCAAGCAGATTTGCCTAATTGGCAACGGTACAGTACACTAATGTTAATCTTCCAAAGAAAAAGCATCATGTACCGCCTGAGCCGCCGGGTCTGCATACTTTTCATCTATCAGCACAGACACCCGAATCTCAGAAGTAGAAATCTGACGGATATTAATGCCCGCATCGTAGAGCGCCTCAAACATCTTGGCGGCAACTCCCGGATTGGATACCATGCCGGCACCCACCACCGAAACCTTTGCCACATCCTTTGCCACTGCGATTTTATCACATTTCAGGCTGGTCTTTCCATGCCTCTCCAGCACATCCAGTGCCTCGTCAGCCATCTCCCTCGTCACGGTAAAACTGATATCCTGCGTCCCGCCATGCTCCACAGACTGCAAAATCATATCCACATTCACATTATGGTTTGCCAGATGGTGAAAGAGCTTAAATGCCACGCCGGGTTTATTCTCCAACCCCTCCACTGAAAACTGTGCCACATTCTTATCTGTCGCAACGCCGCTGACCAACATCTTTTCCATATTACTTTCCTCCTTTACTACGGTTCCCTCGCTGGTATTTAGACTGGAACGCACCACTAGCTGCACGCCATATTTCTTCGCCATCTCCACAGAACGGTTGTGAAGCACGCCTGCGCCCAGACTTGCCAGTTCCAGCATCTCATCATAAGAAATCACGTCCAGTTTCCGCGCACCCGGCACAATCCTTGGATCGGCTGTAAATACGCCGTCCACATCGGTAAAGATCTCGCAGGAATCCGCATGGAGCGCCGCAGCCAGCGCAACTGCCGTAGTATCGGAGCCGCCCCTCCCCAGCGTCGTGTAATCACCGTATCTATTGACCCCCTGAAATCCCGTAATCACTACAACGCGCCGGTTATCCAGTTCAAACTTGATTCTCTTGGCATCAATCTTTTTCAGCCTGGCATTGCCGTTATCAGACGTGGTATGCATCGCCACCTGAAAGGCATTCCGGGAGACGGCAGGCACTCCCAGAGAATCCAGTGCCATGGACATCAGAGCCACGGAAGTCTGCTCGCCGGTAGTCAGCAGCATATCCAGTTCCCGCTTCGATGCCTTGGGGTTGATATCCCTCGCCATATCTAGCAATACATCCGTCTGTTTTCCCATAGCAGAAAGCACCACCACCACTTGGTTTCCATTTCTATAGTCCTCTGCGCATCGATTCGCCACATTGAAAATGCGCTCCTTATTGGCAACGGAAGTCCCGCCAAATTTCTTTACAACTAACATGTTTTTCCTCCATTTATGCTCTCTCTAATAGTTTACTCATCAGTGTATAGCCCTGTTCTACCACAATGCCGCTTTTTCTCGCATCTTCCTCATTATACAAGCCGGAAAACTCCATTTCCTTTCTGCTGTCATAGAGGAGATATGGCACGGGATCCGATGTGTGAGTTCGACAGGCAATGGGCGTGGGGTGATCCGGCATCAGCAGGAGACGGTAATCCTCCCCAGACTGATCCAGGCGCTCCACGAGAGGCTCCAGCACCCTACCGTCCAGATATTCGATGGCCTTGATCTTCCTCTCCAGGCTTCCCTGATGTCCCATCTCATCCGGTGCTTCCATATGGATATAGACAAAGTCATAGCCCTCCTCCAAGAGTGCCTTGGCGGCGGCATCCGCCTTTCCTTCCCAGTTGGTATCCAAGGTGCCATTGGCTCCCGGAACATCAATATTGTGCATATCCGCTCCCACGGCAATTCCTTTCAGCAGATCCACGGCAGAAATCATGGCGCCCTTCTTTCCGTATTTTCCCTCAAAGGAATCCAGGGCAGGCTTGGTGCCGGCTCCCCAGAACCACAGGGAGTTTGCCTTATTCAGCCCCCGCTTCTCCCGCTCCACATTCAGGGGATGGCTGTTCAGGATATCAAAACTTCTCTCCATCATCTCCCGGAGTTTTGCATCCTGTGGCAGATACTGGCCGATTTTCTGTCCCAGCACGTCATGGGGCGGTGTCAGTTCCACCACTTCCCCCCCCGCCCAGATCGTGAGATGGCGGTAACTGGTTCCCACATAATATTGGTAGAGGTCGCCATTCATCTCCCACTGAATCGCCTCCATCAGGACAGCGGCATCCTGGGTAGAAATCTCTCCGGCACTGTGGTCGATAATGGTCTTTTCTTCATAAGGCAGCCCATCATCGGACACGGTGACGATATTGCAGCGAATGGCGATATCCGTTTCCTTCATGGGTACGCCGATGCTCAACGCCTCCAGCGGAGAACGCCCCGTATAGTATTTCTTTGGGTCATACCCCAGCACCGCCAGATTTGCCGTATCGCTCCCCGGCTTCATTCCCTGAGGAATGGTGTGGGCAAGCCCCACTTCCGACTTGTGCGCCAGAGCATCCATAGCCGGCGTCAACGCCTGCATCAGCGGAGTCTTTCCGCCAATCTCCTGAACCGGCTCGTCTGCCATCCCATCACCTAATACCACTAGATACTTCATGTCACTACCTCTTTTCTGCCATGGTTTTTGGCATATTCCAAGTTGCGAAGCAACTTGCATAATCAATGCGCCAGCATTGATGTTATCCTCTTTTCTGCCATGGTTTTTGCATTTATTTATGCGCATCCCCCGGAGGGGTTATAGTAAACAACGTTTACTATAATCATGATATGCGAATCTTATTGATAACCGTCCCCACAGTCCGGGCGGCCTCCTCGTAAGCCGCTTCCGTCATCTCACCTGTGACAAAGGCATATTCCTCTGCAAATCCCGCATCCACTGCCTCCACGTCTCCAAAGGCAGCCTGCACCTTGCTCTCATTCTCGCTCTTTGCTCCCGCCGTTCTGACAAGGAACCGGCTCTTGCTCTCCCCGAAGGGAACTAGAGACAACTTCTCTGCCGTCCACTGAACCGGCACGCCCGTGCCAATATTCTTCCCGGCCTCAATTACGTCGGACACCACTGCGCTGGCGGTAGCCAGTTTTCCCGCTCCCTGTCCGTAGAACATCACGTCTCCCACCATATTCCCCTTCACAAGGATGGCATTGAACACGCCGTCCACGCTGTACAGCGGATTGCCTGGATAGATTAGCACCGGAGCCACCCTGGCGCTCACCTGTTCTCCCACCTTCCTGCTGGAGCCGCAGATTTTCACCTTCCCCCCCAGCTGATTGGCATAGGCGATATCCCTGTCCGTAATCTTGGTGATTCCCTCGGTGTAGATATCATGGAAATCCACATTCTTTCCATAGGCAAGAGAAGTCAGAATCGCAATCTTCCTACAGGCATCATGCCCCTCCACGTCCGCCGTGGGGTCTGCCTCCGCATAGCCCAAGGCCTGGGCATCCTTCAGCACGGAATCGAAATCCGCCCCCTTCTCTCTCATTTCCGTGAGAATATAATTAGTCGTTCCGTTTAAGATGCCGGAAATCTCCAAAATCTCATCCGGCGACAGGGAACTTTGCAGCGGGCGGATAATGGGAATGCCGCCCCCCACGCGGGCCTCAAAGAGGAAGCTGGCGTGCCTTTCCTTGGCAAGCTGGATCAGTTCCGGTCCAAAATCAGCCACCAGAGCCTTGTTGGAGGTGCAAACACTCTTGCCCCGCTCCAGACACGCTTTCACGAACTCATATGCCGGATGAAGCCCTCCCATGGTTTCCACCACGATCTGCACATCTTCATCTGCCTCGATCTCTTTGAAATCATGGGTCAGCACAGGTTCCACCGGATCTCCCGGGAAATCCCTCAAATCCAGCACACGCTTCACTGATATCTCTTCTCCGATTCTCTCTGCAATTACCTCTTTATTCTCCCGAAGGATATCAAAAACCCCGGAACCCACCGTTCCATATCCTAAAATCCCTACGTTCATCACTGTATCCTCCACTTCTTTGCCCAACTTCGTATCTTCACATTTCTATAGTGAACGATAAAAATTTTGTTTTTGGCGTTCGCTGCGCCGATTCTCGCTGCGTGCAAACGCAGATGTTTCCCTGCAAAAATCCTGCGCATCCCCCGGAGGGGTTATAGTAAATCAAGCCGATCCAGCGGAAATCCATGCCAGATAGGCATTGATGAAAGGCTCGATATTCCCATCCAAAACGCCTTGCACATTACTCACTTCCGCATTCGTCCTGTGGTCTTTCACCATGGTATAAGGCTGCATGACATAGGAGCGAATCTGGCTTCCCCAGCCATTATCCTTCACCTCTCCCCGGATGCCACTGGCCTTCTCCCGCTGCTCCTGCTGCTTCAGCAGGTACAGTTTCGCCTTCAGCATCTGCATCGCCTTATCCTTATTCATATGCTGGGAGCGCTCATTCTGACACTGCACCACGATGCCTGTGGGAAAATGAGTGATGCGGATGGCCGAAGATGTCTTGTTGATATGCTGTCCACCCGCCCCGCTGGAACGGTAGGTATCAATCCTGATATCGTCCTCGTCAATCTCCACATCCAAATCCGTCTGAATGTCCGGCATCACGTCGCAGGACACGAAAGAGGTCTGCCTCTTTCCCGCCGCATTGAAAGGAGAGATGCGCACCAGGCGGTGCACTCCATGCTCGCTCTTCATATAGCCATAGGCATTCATTCCGTTAATCTGTAGCGTGACAGACTTTAAGCCCGCCTCGTCCCCATCCAGAAAATCCAGCATCTCCACCTGAAATCCCTGCTTTTCCGCATACCTCTGGAACATTCGGCAGAGCATGCTGGCCCAGTCGCAGCTCTCCGTGCCACCGGCTCCGGCGTGGAGAGTGAGAATGGCATTTTCCCTATCATACTCTCCGCACAGCAATGTCTCTATGCGCAAAGCCTCAAATTCCTTCTCAAAACTCTCCAGATTCTCCTGGATTTCCGCCACCAAGTCTGCGTCATTCTCCTCCTCGCCAATCTCAATCAGCGTGAGCATGTCCTCCCGGTCACTGCACAGGGCTTCATAACGCTCAATGGTGGTCTTTAGCTTCTTGCTCTCCTGCACCACGGCGGCAGACTGCTCCGGATTATCCCAGAATCCAGGCTCCTCCATGGTTTTGTCTAACTCTTCTACCCGGTCTTTTTTCCCAGCCAGGTCAAAGTGAATTCCCCATTTCGCACAGCGGATGTTCGTAATTAGACAATGTCTGCTTCATATTGTCAAACTCTACCACATCTCTCACCTCTTTCTATATCATATTGATGTTATTTTGTTACTATTCACAGTTGTTCATCCCATCAAGCGATAGACCCGATGCCTTTGGCATCGTGTCAACACTCCGTTTCGATCCGTGCTAAACAGACATCCGACGGATGTCTAGCACCGCTACTATCGTAACTCTGTCTATCTTATTCTAAAACTTCTTGCCACAGCAGTATTTATATTTCTTGCCA
>CATKZA010000053.1 GCA_949841235.1 uncultured Clostridiaceae bacterium | reverse complement strand
CACCATGTCTTTCTCAGGCTTTTCAGCTAGCAGTGCCGGATCAACCCTCACTTGACCCACCACTTCCTCTAACATGGATTTCGTAATATAGCCCGGACGCAGAATCACCGGAATTTCCTCTGTCATATCTACAATCGTGGATTCAATTCCTATTCCCACCTGTCCACCATCTATAATCATGTCTATTCTGCCCCGTAAATCTTCCTGCACATGACTGGCCTTGGTAGGACTTGGGCGACCGGAAGTATTGGCACTGGGAGCTGCAATCAGCACGCCAGAGTTCCTAATCAGTGCCAGTGCCACGGGATGGGACGGCATGCGCACTGCCACTGTCTGCATTCCTCCCGTAGTGGATTCCGGAACCACCTCTTTTTTATGGAAAATCAGCGTAAGGGGACCAGGCCAAAAAGCCGCTATCAACTCCCTTGCCCGGCCATCTACCTGCTGTGCCACCCGATACAAATCTTCCTCCCTGCCTATATGGACAATCAAAGGATTATCCGAAGGCCGCCCTTTTGCCGCATAAATTTTCTGTGCCGCATCAGAGGAAAGCGCATCTCCGCCCAGTCCGTAGACAGTCTCTGTGGGAAATGCCACCAAGCCGCCGGATTGCAGAACTTTGCAGGCCCTCTCCAACTGAGCGTCCTGAAAAAACTCAGGATTCACGATCTGTATCTCTGTATTCATCTTGTCTCTCCTCCAGACTATCTTCCTCCTGACTTCCCAGATATGTAAGCGTACCCTGGGCAATCGCCCATGCCACCTGCCGCTGGTATGACTCATCGCACAGTTTTGCCGCCTCCTCGCTGTTGGAGAGGAATCCACACTCCACAATCACTGCGGGCTTCACCGTCTTCTTTAACAGAAAATACGAGTCATTGGCTTTTGCCTGTCTGTGATTCCATGTCCCCAAGGAACTGATGAGCTGAGCCTGAATCACCTTTGCCATCTGTTCCCCCTGACTGGAAGTCCTCTGATAGAATACCTGAGCCCCCTTGGAACTCTCCCCGGTAAAGCTATTCTGGTGAATGCTCACCACCACATCAACCTCTGGCGCATTCATGATCTCTACCCTGCGTCGCAGGTCAGAAACCTTTTTATTAGAATCCGTCTCCTGGTATAGACCGACATCCGCCTCCCTCGTCATGATTACCTGGCACTTCTTCTTTTCCAGAATCTCCTGGAGAAACTTTCCAATCGCCAGATTCACATCCTTCTCATAACTTCCGTTAATGCCCACCTTACCCGGATCAATACCCCCATGCCCCGGATCCACAACGACAGTAAGGCTCTTCTTGCTTCCAGCGGTCTGAACTCCTCGATGAAATTCCACCGATACTCCCGCAAGTACAACCAATGACACAACTGCCAATGCAAAAACACACTTTTTGCTCCACCATTTTTTCATAGCATACCACGCAAAATACCTTTTTACTCTATCCTATGCCGTTTTCAGTATACTAATGCTATGGTGTCTCTATTTCGTATATTTAATAATGGTATCCCAGATGTCCTGCTTCTCCAAGCCCAGTTTCCAGAATGCCACCCCTGCCACATCCGCATCTGAGGCAACCTTTAACTTGAGTTCCAGGGAAGCCGCATCCTCTATCCACAGCTTATGCAATGTTTTGGCATTAGTCCATGAAACGTAATTCATCTGCGTGTCCTGATCCCAATTTTTTGCACTGCCAGATTCCTGCACCAACTCCTCTGTATACTCCATGGAGCAAGCCTCCGAGGAAAGTTTTGCCTTGCCATTGGCTGTCTTTTCCATCCAATGCCTACTGTAAAATGGCAATGCGATAATCGCCTGCTTTGCGGGCACCGCCTCCTCCTCTAATATTTTTTTCGTGGCAGTCTGCACATACCCCAAGGATGATACGGGGCCAGCCTCTTCAGAGCCGGAATAGAATTCGTCATATGCCATAGTAATGACATAATCTGCTACATTTGCCTGTTCCCCCCGATTGTAATATTTATTGTATTCCATGGGCGGATAATTGTCCACGGATAGTACAATCCCATTATTTCTACACAGTACGCCCAATTCTCTAATAAACTGAACGAAATCCTCCCCTGACTCCTTTTTCACATTCTCGAAATCAATGTTAATGCCATCCAAGCTATAGCGAATCGCTTCCGCAATCAAGTTTTTCGCTAGCTTCTGCCTTCTGCTGGTAGATTCCAAAACCTTGCCAATCTTCATGTTCGGACTAAAATCATTGCACAGCCCCCATACTTCCACACCGGCTCGGTGGGCTTGGCTGACATAGTTGTCGCTGGCGAGGGAGTCAATGGCTCCCTTATTATCTGATGTGGCAAACCACGTAGGACAAACTACATTCACCCCTTTGGTCTTGTCAAGCAAATTCAGCAACTGTCCATTTGCTGTCTGGTTTGTCACCTGGTGCCACACAAGGCTGACTTTCTCATTCTTTAAAATATGAGAATATTTCACCTCTTGAAAATCTGTTTTTTTGCTGTCTTTATATATTTTCCCCATATCTTTTGCCTTCACGTAGCCAATCACCCCGGATGGCTCCATGACCCTGCAAAAGCCGGTTTCCTCGTTTTCCTTTTCCAGTATCCGAAGGGCAACATCCTCCTTCAAATCCACCAAAATCTTGCTCTTGATACTACCCTTTACCCGCAGCTTGCACGCTGAATCCGTTTTAGCGTATTCTTTTTCTATTCCACCAAATTCATAGGTGATAACGGCTCTCACCGGCTTTTTCTCCATCTTATATTCCAGCGCAGTATGGCGCTTGACATAATCCGCTGCCACATATACCTTATCCCCATCTATTTTGACAATTTCATAATCCAATGTCGTTCTGCTGTTATTTTCCAAGTAATCCTTGCTGCCCGGCTCTGTCCGCAATACGGCATTGGGCATGGCATACAGCAATAGATTCTCCTTCTTATCCCAATAAAAGCGGTCATTGAACTTCTCTTTCACAAGATCAACATCCAAATATAGCTGATTATCCTGATAAATTCCTTTCGATTCAGAAATCTCATCTCCCACAATCAGGGTGATTTCCCCCTGCTTTGCCTGAAAATATTGCTCAAGAGGCATATGTTCCTTGTTGGGAGCCAATTTTCTATACAGCAGGATTCCTCCCAGAATCCCCAGCAGGAGTATCCCTGCCGCCAACGGTATCAAAATTTTCTTCTTTTCTTTCATGTATCTATGCCCTCGTCTTCCATATTAATATGTATTAACTTATAGTATAACACGTTTATCCTCCATGAGCAAATATTGTCTCATGTTTTAGCAGGGAAGGCAAATTCGGGAATGCCTCCCCTGCCACTAGGAGTATGTAGATTCAAACTACATGTTAGCTCGCATACATCTTCATAAAGAGATCATACGCATTCATTTCACTTCTTGAACAATAGATACTTTAAGATAAGATTTTCACTTCAGACACTCATTAATATGGTCAAAATCAATCCGGACAATCTTTCCAGCCTGATCACCCTCATAGCTTTTCATATAATAACTGTCCTCCATCACTAAATGTAGTTTGTCTGCATCCTGTGAAGAATATACCTTGCCATCCACTGCCACCGGAATTCCAACTTCCTCGGCGCGATATATTTCGGATACAAGCCAGTCATACATTTGATTTTTGACATTGCCTGATTTTGCCTTCATATACTTTCCTCCCTGCTATTCATTGCCATGGTACAGTTGTGATACGTCATTGACCATTCTTTACAGCGAGTACGAATCCCTTTTGCGATAAGCCGGAACCATTCTATCCTCTAAGCATAAGATGTAATAAATGCAAAGCACTTATTTTTGGAGTTGCTTCGCAACTCCGCTATGCGCAGAAATTATGCGCAATAATTATGATAAAATGTATTCCAATCGTGTCTGAACATCATAATCACCTCCTTGCCTTTGGTGTGAACTCGTTCGCTGAAGTGATTATATGACACCCCCTCCTCAAATTCCATTGGTAATCTGTTTAAAATAATTTTTTATTTTTGTTAGGAAATCCTCTGGATTTGACTGCTTTCACACATTTCTCACACATTTCCAAAATTCTGCACAAAACTCTCAAATTCTTCTAGTATTTATTTTTCCCTTTTAACAAAAGATAGTGATAGGCTTGTTATTAACGTTGACTTCTAATTCCTATTAAATTATAATTTATACATAGAAGGATCTAGCATTTTCAATATAAGGATAGATTCTTCTGGCATATATTTTTAAATTAATATATGGTAAACCATGGAAGGGAAGTGAGCTTATGCGAATAGAGAAAATAAATGACAGACAGATTCGATGCACTTTGAATCAAAAGGATCTGCAGGATCGTGAGATCGGTATCAGCGAGCTTGCCTATGGGACAGCGAAGGCGAAAGCACTATTTCGGGATATGATGCAGCAGGCTTCTTATGAATTCGGCTTTGACGCTGACGATATTCCGCTGATGATAGAGGCAATTCCACTGTTGCCGGAAGCCTTAATTCTAGTGATTACGAAGGTGGAAGAACCAGATGAACTGGATACGCGCTTTTCCACCTTTACAGAAGAGGGTGATTGGGAAGCAGTAGAGGACGACTACGATTACGATGATTACGATAATTATGCCGACGAGGAGGAAGATGAATTCATTTATATGGGAGCCAAAGAAGAGGTATTGGATCCTGAGAAGCTTTGGGGAAGCCCGGGCAGCGACGTGACCACGGACAATGTCCGGGAGATGCCTGTCTCATCCTCCACGAAGCAGGAAAATGATTTTATCTCTCTGCCAGAAGCTCTGGGAATGGAGCCCCGCCCGAAGCAGAATCCAGAAAAAAATTATCGGGATGTGGTGGTTATCTTTTCTTTCCCAAATTTGGAGGCAGTCAGCCAGCTGGCAGAACATATCCATCCAATGTATCGCGGCGAGAACACGCTCTACAAAGATGATAGCCAGGGAGTCTTTTACCTCCTTCTGCACCGCTCCAAGCATCCGGCAGAGGAATTTGGCAGAATATGCAATATTATGCATGAATACGGCTCTCCGGTAAAAAATTCCGCAATGACTCAATTTTACTTGCAGGAGCATTATCAGAAATTTATCGCCAGAAACGCCATATCCGTTTTGGCTGAATTGTAAAAAAGGGGAATGCCAGCGCATTCCCCTGCAAGAAATCCTTCGGATTTCTTGTTGATATACCGCTACGTATTGAGCAGTTTCCTATTAGGTAAAAAAGAGGAAGAACGCAGAACCAGCGTTCTTCGCTCTGCAAAGTTTGAATAATACGATAAAAAGGGGAACGCATCCATCCTTCGGATATTCATGCGTTCCCCTTTTTATCGTTTCGCAATTATTTCTTTTCCAGATACTGATTCACGCTGGTTACCAGTTCTTCCGCATCCAGCCCATGCACCAGTGCCGCCTCTTCCAGGCTTTCCCCCTGGGCGGAAGGACATCCCACGCAATGCATCCCTGATGCCATGAGGATTGCGGCAATCCCCGGATCTATCTGCAACATGTCCGCAATCACCATCTCTTTATTCACTCTTGCATCCATCTTCAAACCTCCTACATTTCCTATACAGCAAGAAAAGCTACCTACTACGAGGCGAAAAACTCGCCCTCGATTCAGCAGCCTTATCTTTCATGAAGTTACTATCCACAGCAAATTTCTAGAAATAGCTGTGAATAGTAACTTCATGATGAATATTAACCCTCTGAGATAGCACCTGAAGGGCATGTTCCAGCGCATGCGCCGCAATCGATACAAGTATCTGCATCAATCTCATAGTGAGAATCTCCTTCGGAGATTGCTCCTACCGGGCATCCGCCTGCACAAGCACCACAGCTTACACACTCATCGCCAATTACATATGCCATAGTATTATATCCTCCTTTTTTTGATATTATTTATTCTAATACACTTTTTCATATTTTACAAGAGGAAATACTGCGAGATATACAAAAAATCTTTTCTTAGAAGTCTACTTCTGTATCATAATAGCAGCATTTCAACAATTTCTCCATCTCCTCCTGGGATGGCTGGCGGGGATTGGAACCTGTGCAAGCATCCAGAAGGGCATTGGCAGCAATGTCAGAAAGCCTCTCCAAAAATACTTCTTCCGGCACGAAGCCCTGCTCCGTGGGATAACTGTCCGCACCATAATTCTTGATGCAGTGAGGAATATTCAAATCATCATTCATGCCCCGAAGGTAATCAATCAAAAGTTTCACCTTCTCATCGTCACTGCTTCCTCCCAAATTCATGAAGTCTGCAATTTCTCCATAACGCTTCTTCGCCGTCTCATCCTTTGCATTGAAGGCAATGACCTTGGGAAGATACATAGCGTTGGCAGCTCCATGGATAATGTGCGCGCCATAGTCCGCAAATGCGGCTCCCGTCTTATGCGCCATAGAATGCACAATTCCCAGCAATGCATTGGAGAATGCCATTCCTGCAAGGCACTGTGCGTTGTGCATGCTGCCCCGCTTCTCCATATCCCCATTGTAAGAGCCCACCAAATCTCTCTGAATCATCTTGATGGAGTGCAGTGCCAGAGGATCCGTATAGTCGCAATTCGCTGTGGACACATATGCTTCCACGGAATGGGTCATGGCATCCATTCCCGTGTGCGCCACTAATTTCTGGGGCATGGTTTCTGCCAAATCCGGATCGACGATAGCCACATCCGGCGTAATCTCGAAGTCCGCAATAGGATATTTGATTCCTTTTTCATAGTCCGTAATGATGGAGAATGCCGTCACCTCCGTGGCAGTGCCTGATGTAGAAGAAATGGCACAGAAATGAGCCTTTGTGCGCAGTTTCGGCAATCCGAAGACCTTGCACATATCTTCAAATGTGGTATCCGGATATTCATATTTGATCCACATTGCCTTGGCTGCATCAATAGGAGAACCGCCACCCATGGCAATAATCCAGTCAGGCTTGAACTCTATCATAACCTCTGCGCCCTTCATCACGGTATCCACCGATGGGTCTGGCTCAATGCCCTCAAATATCTTTACTTCCATCCCTGCCTCTTTCAGGTAGGATACCGCCCGATCCAAAAATCCATTCCTCTTCATAGAGCCGCCGCCTACGCAGATAATCGCTCTCTCTCCCTCGAAATCCTTCAGCGCTTCCAATGCGCCTTTGCCGTGGTACAAATCTCTTGGTAATGTAAATCTTGCCATGATACTAAATCCTCCTTTTTGCTATGCTTTGCCGCCCCCAGTCATCTAGCGCACAATACGCCAGCGAACACCAGGCAGCCCCCATCATTTATCAGTTATTTCGTCATAATGCCCATAACTGTCAAACAATTCGCTACAAAAATCATTTTAACACTAAGCTTGGCTATGGTCAATCAATTAAATATCTCTATTCATCTTTCTTAAGAAGCAGAGTCATCTTATCAACCATATCAATGATGGTATTCGCCTGGGTGGCAACCTCTGCTGTATCACCCGCATTACTTTCCGCCATTGAGCTTATTGCAATAAACTGTTCATTTTCATTTCTAATATTTTCTGCTATATCCTGATTAATTAATACCGTGTTCTTAATAACTTCTGACTGCTCTCTATGCGCATCTCCCATGGCTTTTATGGCAAGCACGGACACATTTAGCAAATCTGTCATATCTTGCATTCCATTAAAAACATTGGCAAAATATTCGTTTTGCTTTCCTAATTTGGCAGAATTTTCTTCAACCTGGGCAGTAATATCAACAACATTTTTCTGTACCCGTTCGATAACCGCCTGAACATCTTTTAAGGATTCCTGGGTGTTATTCGCCAGATTGCCAACTTCGCTGGCAACTACGGCAAATCCCTTTCCCGCTTCCCCAGCCCGCGCGGCTTCAATGGAAGCATTTAATGCCAGCAGATTCGTAGATGATGAAATGTCATTGATAAGATTTAAAGTGACTCCTATTTCACGAACGGCTTCTGATAACTTTTCCGCTATGCTGATCGTTGCGCTCATGGATTCAGATACTTCGCCGTTTATCAAGGATAAATCATTCAGCAATTTCCCATTCTGTTTTGATTTGTCTATAAGATTATTGGAATTATCCTCTACTTTTTCTACATTTTCGGCAACTACGTCCTCCCATTTATTCAACTCGGAAAGATTATCCATACTCTCATCCGTCTTAGCACTTAGCAGATTGCTTCCAGACACTAATTGCTCGCTTGTCGCCGCAAGTTCCTGGGCAGAAGCGCTTTCATTTCCCGAAACCCGCGAAAGAATCAGACCTGCTGAGTGCAGTTTTTCTGATAATTCCTGAACGGCAACAAGTACATTGTTAACATGTTCATTATTCTTTTCCAATTCATCTTTTTTAGCATTTACCAAAAAATGTGCAACCAA
>CATKZA010000052.1 GCA_949841235.1 uncultured Clostridiaceae bacterium | reverse complement strand
GAGGAAGTGCTGGAAGCGGGAGATATGGTGGTGAGTTGCCGCAGTTTTGGGCTGGCTCTGGAAAAATTAAAAAGAGAGAATCGCACAATATATATTGTCTCGAAAAGTGACCTGGATGTGGAACTTCTTGTGTCATATTGCAAGGAAATGCAGCCTGAATTGAAGATAGTGGGTTTCTGTACTTATTCTGACGGCGTGGATGATGTTGCCATCGTAAATGAGATTAACAGCCATGTACCGGATTTCTTGCTGGTTGATTTGGATGTGGGAGTGCAGGAGCAATGGATTATGGATCATGTGTCTCTCCTCAATGCCAAACTTTGCGTGGCTATCGGTGGTGTGGCCGGATTGATTCTCTCTCAGCAGAAAAAGACGCCGGAATGGGTGGAAAAATTCCACATGGGGGGACTGTACCGGAAGATGGTAAAAGAACAATTTGTAAAAAAAGGTTTGCGGGCGCGTATATTTCGCAAGAAAGTTGTGCAATATAATAATCAGACGGAAGAAAAAAGAGGGGATCGTGATTAGCAGGTAATTTCATCGGTCAGGAGGAGATATGGGGAAGTTTTTGTTGGATACGGCGAAAATTTTTCTTGGAACATTGTGCATGGCTCTGGCAGTGAATCTGGTGTACGAGCCAATGGGAATGGTAACAGGAGGAATTTCGGGATTGGCCATCGTTATCAAGGAACTGACGGCGGATATGGTTCCTGGCGGCATTCCGGTATGGCTGTCCAATATTGCAATTAATTTACCTATATTTGCTTTGGCATATTTCGTGAAGGGAAAGCGGTTCCTGGGATACACATTTATGGCGAACATCATATTTACCGTGTTTTTGGGAACGCTGCCTGTAGTAGCGCTACAGGAGAAAGATTACTTTCTCGCAGCAGTTACCGGGGGTGTCCTGACGGGGGTGGGTTTGGGCATTGTATTTGCCACAGGCTACTCTACAGGAGGGACGGATCTCCTAGGCATTATCCTGCACCAGTGGCGGAAGGAGATATCCGCTCCTACGATTCTGTTTTTTATAGATGGAATCGTTATTGTCACAGGTATGTTCCTCTTTGGCATATCTGCAAGCATTTACGCCATACTGGCGGTTTTCCTCACGTCGAAGGTGATGGACAGTATCTTGTCTGGCTTGAAAGTGGGGAAACAGATCTGGATTGTCTCGGATAGTTATGAGGAGATTAGCCGCAAGATTCTGGAGGAACTGGACAGAGGCGTGACATGCTTATCTGGAAAAGGAATGTACAGCGGCCGAAAGCGGAACGTGCTTCTTTGCGTGGTGGGTAGGCGGGAAGTGGTGAAAATCACCCGCCTGGTGCGCCAGATTGATTCCACAGCCTTTCTGATTCTTCAAGATGCCAGTGAGGTGATGGGCGAGGGATTCCAAAAAATTGAATGAAAAAGACAAATTGTTGTGAATAGTGACAATGATTTTTTACTACAGAAAAATGTTTGTAGGTTTTCTACAGTTTTTTTCTGGATAATTTGAGAGTTCATTGGAAGAATTGAACGAAAATATTTTTCTCTATACGGTTTGCACAAAAAGAATTGAATTTCTTTGGCTATTTGTGCTATGGTCAAGCAGGATTCTTTCGTGTACTATACTATATAGAGAAAAGCGTAGTCCATGACCCAAATAGTCTGGAACTATAGCAAGAAATGCCAGTGCCATATGGCTGGCGAAAAATAACAAATATTTTAGGAGGATACATACTATGGCAAGTTTATCTTTAAAAAACATTTGTAAGACTTATCCAAACGGATTTGAGGCGGTTAAGAATTTTAATTTGGATATTGCTGACAAGGAATTTATCATTTTCGTAGGACCTTCAGGTTGTGGTAAATCTACCACTCTTCGTATGATTGCAGGTTTGGAAGAGATTACAAGCGGTGAATTATGGATTGGAAATAATCTGGTGAATGATGTGGAGCCGAAGGACAGAGATATTGCGATGGTATTCCAGAACTATGCTCTGTATCCGCATATGACGGTTTACGATAACATGGCGTTTGGTTTGAAGTTGAGAAAAACGCCGAAGGATAAGATTGATAAATTGGTGAACGAGGCTGCAAGAATCCTTGACATTGAGTCTCTCTTGGACCGCAAGCCAAAGGCTCTGTCCGGTGGTCAGCGCCAGCGTGTTGCCATGGGTCGTGCAATTGTCCGTAATCCTAAAGTGTTCTTGATGGATGAGCCTCTGTCAAACTTGGACGCAAAGCTTCGTGTGCAGATGCGTATTGAGATTTCCAAGATTCATCAGAGTTTGGAGGCAACCATCATCTATGTAACCCATGACCAGACGGAGGCCCTTACTCTTGGCACCCGTATCGTGGTTATGAAGGATGGCATTATGCAGCAGGTTGCTTCTCCTATTGATTTGTATACAAAGCCATGCAACATCTTCGTTGCCGGATTTATTGGTTCTCCTCAGATGAACTTCATTGACTGCAAGGCAGTGGGCGAGGGAAATGATGTAAAGCTTCAGTTTGGCAAGTATGCGGTAAAGCTTCCTGAGGGCAAGGCTTCTAAACTGGTAGAAGGCGGCTATGTGGGCAAAGACGTAGTGCTTGGCATTCGCCCCGAGGATGTGAAGGATGAGGAGATTTATGTCAATGGCGGTACAGACAACGTGCTGGATGCCAAAGTCAGAGTGTATGAGATGCTTGGTGCAGAGGTGTTCCTGTATCTGACTGTGGAGGGGCATGACAAGGATGTGACTGTTCGCGTGAATCCTCGTACAACGGCTCGTCCTGGCGATACGATTAAGATTGCTCTCGACACTAGCAAGATTCATGTATTTGACAAGGAGTCTGAAAAGACGATTACAAATTAGTGAGAAATATTTGTTAGCATATAGAAATGATTGTACCAGACAGCAAGGCTGTCTGGTACTTTTTCTTATGAGCGGCGAAGCCGTGAAAATGTGTGCGTTGAAAGCGTTGCTGGTTACTGGAACGGCGGAGCCGTAAACGATAACCTTTTGGTGAATATGTACGATGAAGAGGGGGAAAATGACTTTACATTTAGGCAGAATGATGATAAAATAAATGCTGATGCATTTATAATGCAAGTTGCTCCGCAACTTGGCTATGCAGAAACCATGGCAATAAATATGATAAAATAAATTCATATGTGCTTAGAAGTGCAAGGCATGGGCGACGGATAGAATAGTGTTGGAGGGATGATATGATTTCAAATCAGGTGTTGCAGACTACGATAGACGGGCTGAAGAATATAACCAGAATTGATATTTGCGTGATGGATACGGAGGGAAAGGCTCTTGCTACCACCATTAATAATGTGGAGGAATATGAGGAGGCCGTGATGGCTTTTGTGGATTCGCCAGCGGATAGCCAGGTACTACAGGGATATCAGTTTTTTAAAGTATTTGATGAACATCAGCTAGAGTATGTGATTCTGGCAAAGGGGGATTCGGATGATGTATACATGGTTGGGAAGCTGGCAGCCTTTCAGATTCACAATCTTCTGATTGCTTACAAGGAGAGATACGACAAGGATAATTTTATTAAGAATTTGCTGCTGGACAATCTGCTGCTGGTGGATATCTACAATCGGGCAAAGAAATTGCATATAGAGATTACGGTCAGGCGTGTGGTTTTTCTGATCGAGACCAAATACGAGAAAGATACCAACGCTTTGGAAACCGTCAAGGGACTGTTTGCCGGAAAGAAAAAGGATTTCATTACCCAGGTGGACGAGAAGAATATTATCGTGGTAAAGGAAATGCTGGAGAATGAAACCTATGAGGATATGGAAAAGACAGCCAGGGTGATTCTGGATATGCTGAATACGGAGGCCATGACTTCTGTGCATGTTTCTTATGGCACCATTGTGAATGAGATTAAGGATGTTTCCCGCTCCTATAAGGAGGCCAAGATGGCATTGGACGTGGGCAAGATTTTTTACAGCGACCGCAATGTGATTGCCTATAGCAGTTTGGGAATTGGTCGTTTGATTTACCAGCTTCCCATGCCACTGTGCAAAATGTTTATCAAAGAGATTTTCGGGGAAAAGTCCCCGGATGATTTTGACGATGAGACCATTGCCACGATCAATAAATTTTTTGAAAATAGCCTGAATGTGTCAGAGACTTCCAGACAGCTGTATATTCATAGAAATACTCTGGTGTATCGGCTGGATAAATTGCAGAAAAGCACTGGGCTGGATTTGAGAGTATTTGATGATTCCATTACTTTCAAGATTGCCCTCATGGTGGTAAAATACATGAAATATATGGAAAATTTTGAGTACTAGTACAGCGAGATTTTCTGACGTAGCAGCTGAGCGGTTGGGCAAGTGAAGATTACGAGCCTCGGTCTGTCCCGGGAGGGATGGGGCGAGGCTTTTGTGGATAAAATGGAGAATGGAATGCAGGAGAGAAATAAGATGATTGAACTGCGGGAGGTGAGCGTCACCTATCCCACCGGGACGAAGGCTTTGAAGGAAGTGGATATTTCTGTTGAGAAGGGGGAGTTTCTCTTCGTGGTAGGGAGCAGTGGATCGGGAAAATCGACTTTTATCAAGACCCTTCTGGGGGAGGTGAAGGCTTCCTCTGGGGGGATTCGGGTGGCGGGAGCCGATCTGGGAAAGGTCAGGAGACGGGAACTGCCATTTTATAGGAGACGTCTGGGAGTAGTGTTTCAGGAGTTTCGACTTCTGGAGGATCGAAATGTATTTGAGAATGTGGCATTGGCTCAGAGGGTGATAGGAGTGAGCCGGGAGCGAACGAAAAGGAATGTCATGTCCATGCTTGAGATGGTGGGGCTGGAGAAGAAGGCTAAAATGCATCCCAGGGAATAGTCCGGGGGAGATCAGCAGCGGGTGGCGATTGCCAGAGCCATGGTGAACCGTCCTGAGATTTTGCTGGCGGACGAGCCTACGGGAAACTTGGATCCGAAAAATTCCTGGGAGATTATGACGCTTCTGGAGGCCATGAACCAGCTGGGAACTACTGTGATTGTGGTGACACACAATGACGAGATCGTGAACCAGATGAAGAAGCGGGTTATTGTGCTGAATAAGGGACATGTGGTGAGAGATGAGAAGCAAGGAGGTTATCAGCAGTGAGAACTTTTCGTTATGGCTTTGTGCAGGGGATAAAAAATATTTGGCAGAATCGTCTGTTTTCTCTGGCGGCGATAGGCACCATGGTGACCTGTTTGTTCATGCTGGGTCTTTTTTATGCGCTGGTGGCAAATTTTCAGAATATGGTCTATCATGCGGAAGGGAGCGTGGGGCTGACGGTATTCTTCGACGAGGGAGTGAAGGAGGGGCAGATTGCCGTCATCGGGAAGAAGATTCGCGCCTGCAAGACGGTGGAGAAGGTGAAGTATATTTCACCGGAAAAGGCGTGGGAGAATTTTCAGCAGGAGATGTATGGCGAGGAGGAGGATTTGCAAGATACTTTCGGGAAGGATAATCCACTGAAGGATTCTGCCTCCCTGGAGGTGTATCTGACGGATGTGTCCAACCAGGAGAGCATTACCCGCTTTATTCAGGAAATTGACGGGGTGCGGAAGGTGAACGGTTCCAGTTCCGTGGCCAATGGGCTGAGCAATTTCAATATGCTGGTTGCTTATGTGTCTGCTACCATTATCATTTTGCTGCTGCTGGTATCCGCATTCCTAATCAGCACGGCAGTGGCTACGGGAATTCGGGTGAGGAAGGATGAGATTTCTATCATGCAGTACATTGGCGCAACGGCTTCCTTTGTGCGAATGCCTTTTCTGGTGGAGGGAGTGCTGATTGGCATCGTGGGTGCGGTGATTCCGCTGGTGCTTTTGCGGATGGTGTATGGAAGGATGATTCATTTTCTTTTGGCTCATTTTTCTGTGCTTTCGGAGTGGCTTGCCTTTGTGAGCCCTGAGGATATATTTCGCAGGCTGACTCCCCTTTCCCTGGGCGTGGGAATTGGCATTGGATTTGTGGGCAGTGCTTTGTCCGTGAGGAAGCATTTACATAAATAGTGGAGCCTAATGGGATTTATTGTGCGAGAGAGGAGGGACAGATGAGAAGGAAAATTTTCATTGGCATCATCGGATGTGTCCTTTGGCTGTCAGGGGCAGCTCTAATTGCCTGTAGCGGGAAGGGATGGCTTCCGAATGGGGATAATCCTGCAAGCGTTCGGGCGGCAAAGTCTTCCGAAGAGATTCAGAAAGAGATTGAAAATCAAAATGAGAGACGGCAGTCTGCGGAGGAGGAGAAGAGGCAGCTGGAAAAAGAGATTGCAGATATGGAGTCGGAGAAAAAGGATGTCCTCTCCTATCTCAAGAGTTTGGATGACAAGCAGGAGGAACTATCTGAGAGGATACAGGATAACAGGGACGGCATCCAGAGTGCCAAGAAGGAAGTGAAGAGGCTGCGCCGGGAGAAAAAGAAGGCGGGGGCAGAGAAGAAAAAGCAGTATGATACGATGAAGAAGCGCATAAAATATATGTATGAAAATGGGAGCGAGGGATACCTGGAATTGCTGGCTGGCTCCCGCAGCCTGTCAGAATTGTTTAATCGGGCAGAGTATGTGACGAAGGTTAGCAGTTATGATAGAAACCTTTTGAAGGAATATCAGAAGCTTCAGCGTCAGATACAGAAGGCGGAGGATAAGATACAGAAGAATCTGGAGGATTTGACGAACCGGCGGGAGAGCCTTCAGGTGGAGGAATCTTCTATGAATCATCTGATGGCGAAGAAGGAGCAGGAGGTAAAAAGGGTTCAGAACTTGTTGAATCGCAAGGGAGATGCCTTGGAGGATACGGAAGTCCTCCTTGCCAGCCAGGAGGAGGAACTGGAGAGGATGATGGCGGCCCAGAGGGCGGCTGCACAGCGGGAGGAAGCAGAGAGGCAGGCCCGGGCGAAGAAAGAGCAGGAGGCGAGGGATAAGAAGGAGAATCAGACCAAGTCCCCGAGCAGCAAAGATGATGGGGATCGACCTGGAAATCAACATGCGGCAACGCCTGCCCCCAGCCGGGAGCCTGCATCTTCGGGGGGCTATTGCTGGCCGTTGACTGCTTCGGGAAGGATTTCTTCCTATTTTGGAAATCGAACCTCTCCCACGGAGGGGGCCAGTTCCTACCACAAGGGAATTGACATTTCGGTGCCGGTGGGAACTGGCGTGCTGGCGGCAAAGGGCGGCACGGTGGTAACTGCCACTTATTCTTCCACGGCGGGAAATTATGTGGCGATTTCCCATGGAGACGGGGTGTTTACTTATTATATGCACTGCTCCAGCCTGAGTGTCAGCGTGGGGCAGCAGGTTGTTAGGGGGCAGAGGATTGCACAGTCAGGAAACACGGGTATATCCACAGGACCTCATCTGCATTTTGCAGTGTTTGCGGGAGGGAGTTATGTGAATCCGCTAAATTACGTATCCCGGTAGGAGATGTATACAATTATTTTAGTCTATTTGTAAAAATTGTCGTGTGCAGTAACAAAGTTGCAAAAAATGTGATATAATTGTTGAGATGCAACAAATGGATAGATATCAGTAACGATTGGATAGGATTGGAGAGAGCAATGGATAAGAAGTCATTTGCGAAGGGAATATTATTAGGTGCTTCGGCAACCCTGCTGGGGGTAATGGCATTGAGCCTTGCCCTGGTGCTTACCGGTCGGGTGGGCATTCCGGTAACTTCCCAGGTGAAGGGAAAGGAAGATTTGCGCCAGAAGGTGGAGCGGAAGGCGAAGGAATTGGAAACTTATATCGATATGTATTTTCTTGATGAGATTGATGAAGATCATATGGCGGATTCCATCTATAAGGGAATGATTGATGGATTAGGCGATACCTATGCCGCCTATTATAATAAGGAAGAGTTCAAGCAGATACAGGAGTCTACCAGTGGGATTTTCTGTGGCATTGGTGCGTACATTTCCACAGATACCAAGACTGGCATCGTTAGCATCGTCAAGCCTATGAAGAACAGTCCCGCCCAGAAGGCGGGAGTCAAGGCCGGGGATGTGATTTATGCCGTGGATGGCAAAGAGGTGACAGGCATGGAGATTTCCAAGGTGCAGGCATTGGTCAAGGGAGAGAAGGGAACGAAGGTGGAATTGACGCTGATTAGGGATAATCAGCAGAAGAAGGTGAAGGTTACCAGGGATGAAATCCAGGAGGATACGGTGGCATACCAGATGCTTCCGGGGAAGATTGGATATGTGCAGGTGACCAGCTTCGAGCAGGTGACGCCGGAACAATATAATGATGCGATTAAAGACTTGGAGAAAAAAGGGCAGAAGGGCATGATTATTGATTTGCGGGATAATGGGGGTGGATTGCTGGATGCGGCAGTATCCATGGCAGATCGGATTCTTCCCAAGGGATTGGTGGTTTACAGCAAGGATAAGGATGGAAAGAAGCAG
>CATKZA010000051.1 GCA_949841235.1 uncultured Clostridiaceae bacterium | reverse complement strand
CAGAGACACCTCCACATCCAATACTTCTTTAAAAAGTTTTTGCAGGAGGCGCTCATTCACATCCATCACGTCCTCCTCATCCACAAAGGATAGTTCCATATCCACCTGGGTAAATTCCGGCTGCCTGTCAGCACGCAAATCCTCATCCCGGAAGCATCTGGCAATCTGGAAATACCTGTCATATCCAGAACACATCAGCAGCTGCTTGAACAGCTGGGGCGACTGGGGCAGGGCATAAAAATTCCCCGGATGCACCCGACTGGGCACAAGATAATCCCTAGCCCCCTCCGGCGTGCTCTTGGTAAGCATGGGCGTCTCAATCTCTAGAAATCCCTCCTCAGCCAAAAACTGGCGAATCAGCGTAGCCACCCGGCTTCTCATAATCAAATTGCTCTGCAAGTCTGGCCGCCTCAAATCCAGATAACGGTATTTCAGGCGCAATTCCTCCTTGGTCTTGCTCTCCGACTCAATGGGAAAGGGCGGCGTCTCCGACTCGGAGAGAATGCGGACGCTCTCTGCCCGCACCTCGATGGTGCCGGTCTTCAAGTTTTCATTGGCTGCCCCAGAGCGCAAGGTCACCTTCCCCGTCACTGCGATGACAAACTCGCTGCGGAGTTTCTCCGCCTTGGCGAACCCCTCAGAATCAATTTCCCCATCCTCAAAAATCACTTGGAGAATCCCTGAGCGGTCACGCATGTCCACGAAGATGATGCCCCCCTTGTTCCTCTGCTTCTGCACCCATCCCATGACGGTGACAGTCTCCCCCACATTCTCCTCGCCCAGTTCTGCCAAACGGCAAGTACGCTTCAAGCCCTTCATTGATTCAGCCATATCTATTCCATACTCCTTTCTTCGTCTGCGAAACCTTCATCCAATCCCAGACCTGCCAGCGGATAGCCTGCGCCACCTCAGCTTCTTCTCCGCTCCGAATGCAAATTATCAATTAAAATCATACTGCCACATGCAATGGCACAAACGTCCCTTATTATACCGTGATTCCCCATAGAAGTCAATTTTATAAGGAAAGCAGAAGCTGCAGCTCCCGATCGAAGAGGGACAGCGTTTCTATCTGCCTCTCGCTTCTGGCCTTATTAAAAACCTCTCCGCCGTCATCCATCAGTCCCCTCCGGTGAATCACCCTCTGGAATGCCAGAAACACCTGCATGTCATAATCCTTCACCTCGTCAATCATAATCTCCATTGCCGTCCTCGCATCAAAAGCCTTGCGATAACTCCTGTTGGTAATCAGCGCGATAAACACATCGCACACCCGCAGAACCCGGGACATCAGAGGAATCGCACCTCCCCGCAGATTATCGGGATAGCCGGAGCCATCGTAATTCTCATGGTGATGGAACACCGCCCAGGCAATGTCCTCGTCAATTTCCGTGTTCTGGAGAATCTCAAAGCTCTGGGCCGCATGCTGCCTCACATACTTCATCTGCTCTACCATCAATCCATCGTCCGAATAGAGATACTGGGTCAGCCGCAGCTTGCCGATATCATGCACCACGCCGGCCACTTCCAATTTATTGCAAAAATCCTGCGTCTCCCCCATCTCTTCCCCGATCATCCGGGCCAGATTGCTCACCTGTATCCCATGGCGCATCTCCTCGCACACAGTCTGTCTCAGATGAAGGGGCACCTGGGTCTGATCCATCACCCTGCCAATCTTCCTCTCCATCCACTCCTCACCTCTTCTCCCAAATCCTTCCCCGTTTCCGGGCAATCATCTCATCAATCCTGCCTATGTAATCCGTAATGCTCTTCACATTCTCGATCCTGCTGACGATCTGCCCGGACACATGGTAATGCTTGGTGGACGCTCCCGCCCCCACTGCGGCAATCGTCTGCATCTCCTCCATCATGAGGATATTGTACAGGCTCTCCTTTCCAGGTCTTGCAAATCCAATATTCTCCTGGCTGGAGGTGCCAAACTGGCCGCTGGAATTCTTCTGCCGGTACATGTAATAGGGCGCATAGCCCTGCGCCTCTCCAAAGAGCTGCGCCCGCTTCACCATCAAATCCATCTGTTCCCGGCGGGCCGCCTCCCGCCCCTGGGGGTCATCTCCCCGCTCCAGCATCTCCCGCAATCTAGAAGCCCGCTTCACCACCAGGGAATGTACCGTGATGCTGTCCGGGTTCAGCCTGCGAATCTGCTCCAGCGTATCCTCAAAATGGGAAAGCCCCTCACCCGGCAGTCCGGCGATCAAATCCATATTGATATTGTCAAACCCCAGCCCCCGGGCTAGCGCAAAGGCATTCACCACATCCTCTACGCTGTGCTTTCTCCCGATATATTCCAAGGTTTCCTCCTGCATGGTCTGGGGGTTGATCGAGATTCGGCTGATGCCATGCTGCCGCAGCACCTGGAGTTTCTCCTCCGTAATGCTGTCCGGCCGCCCCGCCTCCACCGTCCACTCCAGACACTCCTCCACAGGAAAATGTCTCTCCACATGAGCCAGCAGACGCTCTAGCTGATCTGCTGAGAGGGCAGTGGGCGTTCCCCCGCCCACATAGATAGACGTCAGGGGATGACCGGCGCACTCCTGCCCCACCGCCTCCAATTCCCGTAACAATGCCTCCAGATACTCCCCGGATAATTTTCCAAACCGATCATAGGGATAGGAAGGAAAGGAGCAGTACAGGCAGGTGGTAGGGCAGAAGGGAATGCCGATGTACAGACTGTAGCCCCGGGAGCAATCCACCCCCCGAAGCAAGGCCGCCTCCTTCCCTGCAACCTCCATGCACAGCTTCACCTTATCAGGATGGCAGCAGTAAACCTCCCTTAAATCCGCCTCCACCTGTTCGGCGGGCTTACCCTGCAAAAGCTCCCTCATGGAAATCTTTGCAGGGCGCACCCCGGTCATGGTTCCCCACTCCGGCACCCTGCGAAAAAGCCCGGGAATGGCTGACTCCGGCATCCCCTCCAGCAATCGAAAGACCATGCGCTTCAGTTCATTCTTATACCATGCCCGGTAGGGATGGCCGGACTTATCCGGATTCTTATGCCAATCCTGATTCCCATCTGCGGGAACGCCAGCCTCCCTAACATACGCCCCCGCCATCACCTTGCACCGAATCTCCTCCCTGCCCAATGCCAGAACCAGAGCCACCTCAAGTTCAGAAAGTTTCCCCTGATCCGTCGTCACCAGGCACTCCTGTCCCGGAAAGAAGCTTTTCACAAGCATCTGTAATTCATAGTCAAAATCCATTTCTGAAAAAATGATTCCTAACATCCTGTCACCACTCTATCCTTTTTCCGCCCACCTCACGGCTCATGCCATCTTCGAAGCGATTCCTCCTCACGATTCATGCCGTCTTCGGGGCGATTCCTCCTCATGCGCCACGCCCATCCCCTGCCACAAAGGGATTGTATAATTTCTCACTCTCAATGGATGTCATCATGCCATGGCCGGGATAGACCTTCGTGGCCGGAGCCAATGGCCATAATTTCTCCCGTATGGAGCGAATCAGCGTACTCATGCTCCCCGTAGGAAAATCCGTTCTTCCCACAGATTCCTGAAAGAGGGTATCCCCGGAAAAAAGCACGCCCTGCTTGGGGAAATAATAGCACATTCCGCCACTGGTATGCCCCGGGGTGAGGATGCATCTCATCTTCTGACCCATCAGCTCCAATTCCTCCCCATCAGACAGATAGCGGTCCGCCTTCAGCGACAGGGGCTTTCCCACCTGCACCGACAGGTTGACCTGGGGATTTTCCAGAACCGTCCTCTCCTCCCGGGAGGCAAGGACAGGCACATCCCACTTCTTCCTCAAATCCTCTACTGCCATGATATGGTCAAAATGCCCATGGGTTAATAAAATCGCCTCCACCTTCAAATGCTTCTCTTCCACGTAGCGGACGAGCTTATCAGCCTCATCTCCCGGATCCACCACGATTGCCGCCCCGCTATCCCTGTCATAGAAGAAAAAGCAGTTTGTCTGTACCGGGCCCACTACCCGAAAATCACATGCAAAATCACTCATGCCATCCTCCATTTCTCTAAACCTTCCATCCACGCTCCTACAATAGATCAATAATCAATATGCCCAATCTTCCGCCCTCGGAACCTACGAGCCACATCCCTCATCTTTCCTCTATCAAAGCCTACGGGCCACATCCCTCATCTTTCCTCTATCAAAGCCTATGGGCTGCATCCCCCAACCTGTCAGGACTGGGTTCTCTCGATATCCTCCACGCTCTCCACCTGGCGCAGTTTCTTAATCAGATGCTGCAATTCCTCCGAACTGCGGATGCCAAAGCGGAGATTGATAGTGGCCATCCCCTGTTTGCTGGTGCGGCTATTGATGGAAGTGATATCCACCTTGTTTTCCGTGAGAATCTTCGTCACATCCATCAGAATCCCCCTTCTGTCATAGGCATAGATAATAATCTCCGTATCATAGAGTTCGCCCTTATCTCCCTCCGGGGCAGTCTCCCACTCCGCTTCGATGATCCTCTGCCTGTCCTGATCCGGCAGATTCATCATATTGATGCAATCCGTGCGGTGGATGGACACTCCCCTTCCCCGGGTAACAAAGCCGATGATCTCATCCCCCGGCACCGGGCTGCAGCATTTGGAAAACCGCACGGAAACATCATCAATTCCCGCCACCACGATGCCGCTTTTCGACTTAATAGCCGCCAGCTTGTGGCTGCGGTTTCCCTGGCTTGCCTGCTTCTCGCTCACCGCTTCCAGAATCTCCTGATCCGTGGTGTGGGAGGGATGCTTCTTCCTATAAGCATCCTGCAGCTTATTGATGACCTGCCCCTCCTTCAGCCCTCCATGACCCACTGCGGCCAGCACGGAATCCCAATCCCGAAATCCGTACTTCCTCATGCAGGATTCCATATAATCCGTCTTTAGCAGGGTGCTCAAGGTGATTCCCTGCACCTTGCAGTAATTATTCAGGTATTCCTTGCCCCGGGTAATATTCTCCTCCTTGAATTCCGAGCGAAACCACTGATTGATCTTGTTCTTCGCCTGGGTGCTCTTGACGATGGAAAGCCAATCCCTGCTAGGTCCCTTGGAATTTTGGGAAGTGACAATCTCCACCCGATCCCCATTCTGAATCTGATAATCAATATTCACCAAGTTGCCATTCACCCTGGCCCCCACCATCTTATTGCCCACGGCACTATGCACCGCATAGGCAAAATCAATGGGCGTGGAACCTGCCGGGAGATTCTTTACGTCACCATCCTTGGTGAAGCAATATACGTGGTCCGAAAACAGGTCAAGATCACTTTTCAGCAGGCTTAAGAACTCCTTATTGTCAGACATGTCCCGCTGCCACTCCAGTATCCGGCGCAGCCATACCAGCTTCTCCTCCTCGCTGTCCGCCGTGTTCACGCCATACTGGTTCTCCTTGTACTTCCAGTGGGCGGCAATGCCATACTCGGCAGTGCGGTGCATCTCATAGGTGCGGATCTGGATTTCAAAGGGCTGGCCGTGGGGCCCGATTAGCGTGGTGTGCAGGGACTGGTAATTATTGGGCTTTGGCATGGCGATATAGTCCTTGAACCGTCCGGGTATGGGCTTATAGATATCATGAATCACCCCCAGCGCGGCATAGCATTCCCGCTCTGACTCCACGATAATGCGGATGGCGAAGAGGTCATAAATCTGCTCCAACTTCTTATTCTGGGTCACCATTTTCTTATAGATGCTGAAATAGTGCTTCACACGGCCGTCAATCTCAGCCTCCAGCCCTTCATCCTCAATATGATGCCGCACCTCGCTTACAATCTGCCGGATAAACTCCTCCCGGTGCACCTTCCCCTCGGCAAGGCTTCTGGTAATCGTCTCATACATCTCCGGCTCCAAATACTTGAATGACAGATCATCCAATTCCACCTTCACCTTAGAAATTCCCAGCCTGTCCGCAATAGGGGCGTAGATATCCATGGTCTCCCTGGACTTCTCCCTCTGCTTCTCCGGGGTCTGGTACTGCATCGTCCTCTGGTTGTGGAGGCGGTCAGCCAATTTAATCAAAATGACCCGGATATCCTTCGCCATGGCAAGGAACATCTTCCTCAGGTTCTCCGCCTGAACCTCCACCTTGTCCGCCACATAATTCAACTGGGTCAGCTTGGTGACGCCGTCCACCAGAAGGGCTACCTCGTCGCCAAAGTCCTCCGCAATCTCCCCGCTGGTCATCACGGTATCCTCCACCACGTCATGGAGCATGCCCGCCACGATCGTCTCCTTGTCCAGTTCCAGTTCCGCCAGAATCAGGCAGACGCAGATGGGATGAATGATATAGGGTTCCCCGGATTTGCGCATCTGCCCCTCATGGGCCTGAGCCGCAATCCTGTATGCCTTTTCGATCAGGTGCACGTCATCTGAAGGATGATATCTCTTCACCTTGTCAATGAGCTGGTCATACAATGCCTTGGGTTCCGTAAAGTCCCTAGGAATCTCGCTAGCATCCAACTCTCCCCTGTCAATATGAACCTCTACCTCTTCCATGAACTGCCTCCATCCTGTGCCAATAAATACGCCTGCCGTTATTTTTCCCGGGCGTAAGCCCATGCCGCCTTGGTCTGCCTGACAATCGTATCCAAATCCCACTGCTTCTTAGAATTTGCAATGTTATTCGGATCATTTACATCCACCTTGCCCTCCTCTGTCAACCCCGTCAGCACGATGAAATGCCCGGTGGTGGTGAAATCCCCAGGCTCCATGCTGGCAATCACGGGATTTCCCTCTTTCAGCCTACTCTTCAAGTTCTTCTTGCTCACTTCCACCCTCTGGGATTCCAGCCCCAGTTTCCTAGCGCCATTCAGCATCAGCGACCAAGAAGTGCCAGACTCCTGGTCAAAATAATTATTCTCCATGCAGAATCCCGCCATATCTGCCGGGTTATAATTCCCCTTTCCCGTCAGCCCGGCATACACCATGGACAGGCAGGTAGGGCCACAGCCATTAATGGCAATGATGTTATTGCCATAGGTCACGTATCCCCAGCGCTTATCCCACTGCTGGAACAGGGGGATCCCCTCCTGCTGCAATTCCTCCGCCGTGATTCCGCCATTCGCCTCCGTATCATCCACATGCTTTAGATAATCGCTGACGAAGTCTATCGTCTCAGGATTATTTGCCAGCATCTGCAGCACATCCTTAGGATACCGTTCCATGCCCAGCAAGATATCGTCCAGCTGGGGAAAGTCTTCCCGCAGGCCATACAATTCCTGATAGATTGCATCATATCCCTCCGGCACATCCACCACGAAAGGCGTGGCAGAAGGCTTTACCTTCTTCTCCTCTTCTCCCCCGGAGAATACAAGTTTCCCAATGCCAAAAAAAATCAGGAAAACCAGGAGAACGCCCACGCCTCCCACAATCGACCGGGCAATCATCACCTGACGCCGCCGCTTCCTCCGGCGAATTCTTCTGCGCAGATACCTGCGATACTCCAACTCCTCTTCCGGCGTTCTCTCTTCCACAAGTCACTCCAATCCTGCACATCCGTGCACACTGTTCTGCGTTGCCATGAAATGCACCCACTCTATCCACAGTCAATATCCATCAGCCGACGCATCAAATCGTCAAACTCCTGGGATGAAAGTTTTTCCTCCTCGAAATCCTCCGTAATCAATTCCTCCAGTTCGTCCCACACATACTTTCCCTTCCCCTGTTCCAAATCATTTAATTTTTTTCCATACTGCTCAAAAATATCCTTCATGCTTCCCTTGCCTTTCCAATCCTTTGTCGACTATGTCTCCCACTGCTATGCCAATCCTTTATCTCTTTGCAGGAAACCCGCCATCATCCAAAGAATATTCTCCCTTCCCCTTATTCGCAGAGAGACTGTATAAACTTCAGAACCCTCTCCGTGGAATGCCCGTCCAGGCTATCCAGAAAATATTCCCGGAATCTCTCCTCCGATTCCCTGTCTCCATCCTTTCCCTGGGAAAGCATTCTCGCCGAAGTCTTGACCACATCCTCAAAACTCCTAACCCTCTCACCGGGGGCAAAGGAAGAAAAATCAAAGTAAAAATCTCTCTCCTCCACGTATTCCTCCAAATCAAACACATAAAAGAGCATGGGAATCCGCAAAAGAGACGCTTCAAAGATGCAAGAACTATAGTCAGTGATCAAAAGAGATGTCACAAATAAAATATCATTGATATTTTCCTTCCCCGACAAATCCAGCACCCTGCCGCCATACTTCCCACTGTCATAGGCCAGCCGCTCCTTCACAAAGGGATGGTTTTTGATGATCAGCACCACATCCTCGGGCATGGCATCCAGAAAGGAGTTCACCACGAACCGTTCCATGGGATAGTGAGCGGTCTTATTGCCGCTGCCCCGGAACGTGGGTGCGAAAAGCACTACACGCTTGCCCGCCAGTTGGGGATATTTGGCAGAAAGCCTTGCAGACACCTCCCTGCCATATGTCTGGTCAAAGAAAATGTCCGTTCTGGGAACTCCCAGCGGCCGCACTTTCTCCGTAGAAATGCCAAATGCCTCGCTATAGAAGGGAATCATCTGGCGGCCACTGGTGATTGCCGCCGTATAATTCCGATGGTTTTTGGTATCCTGGGTCAGATGCTCCACCTTTCCCAGTTCGGACAAGCCGAACATCTTAAATGCGCCGCAGGCATGCCACAACTGCACCAGCTCCGTCTCCTCCCGGAGATTCAGCGCATGCAGCTGGGGATAGAAA
>CATKZA010000050.1 GCA_949841235.1 uncultured Clostridiaceae bacterium | reverse complement strand
ATCTATGAGCGAAGTAGAGGACTTGATGACAACATTGGTGGACAGGCTGCATGGCACCAAGGAATATAACCAGTATCGGAATTTATTGCAGAGGGTGAAGGGGCAGCCGGATTTATATAGAAGAATTGGGGAGTTTCGCAGGAGAGGCATTTCCCTGCGGATGTGTGACAATACCATTCAGTCCAACAATGCCTTGCAGAATGAGTTCCGGGATTTGATGGGCAGCGGGCTTGCCAATGATTTTCTTGTGGCGGAGAGGCAGTATTGCCGCATGGTGAAGGAATTGCAGGAAAAATTATTGGAGGGGGCGCAAATTGAGACAGAATTTCTCGATGGATGAGGTGGTACAGGAAGCGATCGCAGGAGACAGGCTTACCACATTCATAGATGCTCTGAACTGGCAGCTGCCGGAATATCTGAAAGAGGTAGAGCGGCGGGCGCTGGCAGAGGAAGTACCTATTATCCGGCGTTCCATGCAGTCGCTGCTTATTTTTCTGATGGGTGCCAGGCGGCCGAAGGAGATGCTGGAAATCGGCACGGCCGTGGGTTTTTCCGGGATGCTGCTGTGCCACCACGCTGGGGAAGATGCCCATCTGGATACTATTGAGAAAGTTCCCCAGAGAATCCGGGCTGCGAAGGAAAATTTTGCCAAATATGGATTGGATCGCCAGATTAACCTGTGGGAGGGGGATGCCGCAGGGGTTCTGGAGGATATGACAGTCAAAGGCAGGAAGTATGATGTTATTTTTATGGATGCCGCCAAGGGGCAGTATCTTCGCTTTCTGCCATCCATACTGGAATTGCTGATGCCCGGGGGGATGCTGGTGACGGACAATGTGCTTCAGGGGGGCGACGTGCTTCAATCCCGGTATGCCATTACAAAGAGGGATCGCACGATTCATAAGAGGATGCGGGAATATCTCCATATTCTTACCCATTCCCAGGGATTGAATACGGTGATCCTTCCCGTGGGGGACGGCGTGACGCTGACCACGGTATGATGACGAATAAAGCGTTGCCGGTTACTATGAACGGCGAAGCCATTCATAGTAACTATTTTCTCCGATATTCTGAGGGCGTGCTGCCAGTGAGTTTCTTGAATACCCGGGAAAAATAGAATTCGTTGGAAAATCCGGTGTTTTCAGCGATTTGCCTGTGGGTATAATAATTTGACTGCAACAGCTTCTGCGCTTCGCTGATGCGGTAATCATTCAGCCATTGGAAGATTGTCTTTCCAATGGCTTTTTTGAATATGCGGTTCATGTAATCAAAATTCTTAAAAAAGTGTTTTTCCAGTCTCTCCCCGGTTATTTTTTCAGGATAATATCTTTTCAGATAGGCGATGATCTCCAGGGACAGGGAATGGATTCCATGCTGGCTTTTTCCCATGGCAAGATCAGAGAGATGCTGATGCATTGCGATTAAGAGGGTGAGCAGCTGGCAGCTGGCGGTCTGTCTGTGAAATTCTATGGGATTGTGAAAGGCAAGCAGAATATTCTTTGCATGGTGTTCCAGTCTGGCAAAGGCTTGTTCTGATAGGTGAAAATATTTCGGCAGGAGAATGGGAGCATCAGGGGCAGGGGCGTTGCCTGAAAGGGCAGTGCATTGGATTCTCTGCTGGGACAAAATCTGCAAATATTCCTCCGGGGAACGGGATATTTCTCGGATGTCCGGGATGGAAAAGTGGATGTAGTAATAAAAGCATCGGGAGCCCTTCCTGCCGAAATGATATCGGGATGGGTCCAGGATGATAAAATCCCCGGAAACCAAAGTGTATTCGGTTTGGCCTTCTGTCAGATACATTGGCCCATCCAATATGATGTAGAGAATGTATTCCGAGGGCGTGCGGCCGAAGTGCACGTAGGGAAGGTCGATGGTGACGCTGCTGGCCAGGGCAATGGAGGGCAGTTGGCTTGGGGGGATGGAAAAAAACACATTGGAATTTATCATATGGCATCCTTTCCTTATCAATGTGATGTGGAGCAGGGATTGTCCCATAAGGTGGTGAACGGCTGTGATAGAAACCGTGTGGGTGTCTGGCCTGCCCTTGGCATCATGTAATAGTTATTGTATAAATGGGGAATCTGTCTGTCCAAGTTCAGTATAGAGGAAGGAAATAGAAAGTGCAAGCCCTGATATATTATGTATAATTGCTCATTGCTGAAATGAATGCTGTCTGCGGCCGTTTGTCTCTTCTTACATACATGTCGCTATAGTATAAATAAAGTCTGCTCTTTTACATGGCATGTCCTTTGCGGGTGGAGTATGATAGGCATAGGGTAACAGAGTATTTGAATCGGAACTGATGGGGGATTTGTGTTTATGCGCATTGCATGGCACGAGTTGCTCCAGAGGGAAAGTGCAATGCAGGAAGGGAGAGACGTGATGAGGAAGAGAAGATGGAACTGTTGTCTTGGGGTATTGATGGCGGTTGTGCTGATGGCGGTGGGTGGGGCAGATATGCTGCCGGCCATGGTGCGGGCGGAGGAGCAGGCGCAGGAGAATGTGCTGAATATCGATGCCGGGAATCTGTACCGCAGCAATGAAGGGATTTTCCAGGGATGGGGAACCAGCTTGTGCTGGTTTGGCAATCGAATCGGGGCCTCGGAGAAAACTTCTGACCAGGCGGCAAAGCTTTTGTGCAATAGGGAACAGGGGCTGGGATTGAATATCATTCGATTTAATATTGGCGGCGGGGATGATCCCTCCCATACCCATATCACCAGAACAGATTCCAAAATGCCCGGGTACTGGGGAACTTATGATGGGGACACGGATACCTTTACTTATGATTATACCAAGGATGAGAGGCAGAGGAACGTGCTGAATAAGATGCTGGCAGAAAATAAGGATTTGACGCTGGAGGCATTTTCCAATTCTCCGCCTTATTTTATGACGGAATCGGGATGCACATCCGGGACTGCCAAGAATGAGATGGCAGATAATCTCAAGGCGGATAAGTATGATGATTTTGCAGAATATTTGGCCAATGTGGTGAAATATTACAGGGATAGCTATGGCGTGAACTTTACCAGTGTGGAACCCATGAATGAAAATGGATGGTCTATTTCCCGGAACGGGAATAAGCAGGAGGGATGTACCTTCATGGAGGGGGAGTCCCGGTCGAAAATGATTCTGGCCATGCAGAAGGCCTTGGAGAATCATGGTTTGCAGGATCTGATTCTGGCGGGCTGCGATGAAAGCAATCCCTCGGAGACGGTGCAGTGCCTGGATCTGTTGTCGGAGGAAGCCAGGAATGCATTAGAGAGGATAGATACCCATACATATTCCACATCCGGCTCTGCAAAGCTTAGTGAAAAGGCGAAGGCTCTGTCAAAGAATCTCTGGATGAGCGAGACGGATGGCGGCAATATTTCCGGAACGTCTGCCGGGGAGATGGGAGCCGGATTGTATCTGGCGAAGCTGATTGGCAGGGATATGCACAGGCTGCAGCCCTCTGCGTGGATTCTTTGGCAGGCGATCGGAAGTTACTGTGGCAAGGAGCCTTTTGACGGGAACAGCGACCCGGCTTCCCTGGATCAGTCCGAACTGGACAGGAAGGGTTTCTGGGGCGTGTCCTATGCGGACATGGACAAGGAAGAGGTGGTGCTGACCAAAAAATATTATGCCATGGGCCAGTATACCAGATATATTCATGAGGGCGACAGCATGATCTTGGGAGATGAGCAGAATACGGTTGCCTTTGATCGGGGAAATAATGAATTGAAAATAGTAGCTTTCAATACATCTGACAAGGCAAAGGCTATGAAGTATGACCTGACGGGCTTCCAGTGGAAGGATCCCCTTGTGAAGGTGGTTCGCACCAGCGGAGATATGAAGACTGGGGAGAACTGGAAGGTAAATCAGTCCCTGCCTGCCAGCAATGAAGGCTTCCAGGCTCAGCTGGCTCCCAATTCTGTCACTACGTTTATCGTAAAGGAACCGGCGGCAGACGGTGGGGATTATCCCATTGCAGAGCCTACCCAGAATCCGGGAGGAGATAATAGCGGCAACCAGGGGGGTCAGGGGAATCAGGGCGGTCAGGCTGTTCAGAACCCGACTGTGAAAGCCCCGGCAAAGCCTAAGAAAGTATCGGGCGTAAAGGCGGGGACAATCACGAAAAATAAAGTGACCCTCACCTGGAAGAAGCAGGCGGGCGTGACAGGCTACAAAATTGCCTATTCCACCAGCAAGAAGAAACTTGCCAAGATGAAGAATGGAAGGATTAAGGCGGTATCCGGAACGAAAGTTTGCACGGTCAAAAAGAATAAGGGTACATTGAAAAAATTGAAAAAGGGAACTGCTTATTATGTGAAGGTCTGCGCATATCAGACGAAGAATGGGAGGGTGATTGGAAATTACTCTGCCGTGAAGAAGGTGAAGACGAAGAAGAAATAAATTGTGATTCCAATGGGGATATTACCGTCTGAAAAGGAGAAGGTGAATAGGCCTGCCCAACTGCTTGGGCAGGCCTTCTCTATGAAATTTAAGAGAGATCTAATAATACGCAATCTTTGCTTTCTTGCTCAATCCTGCATCTTGGAATTCATGGGTCACCTGTTTCCTGTCCTTCTTCCATTTCTTTGGAAGCTTCAGTGTCAGTTTGCGATAATTGGTGCTTCCGGTTCTCACGAAGCATTTTTCCAAGGTCAGGTCACGTTCCCATGTTTTCTTTCGGAGAGTCATTTTTTGTAGCTTTTTGCAGTCACGAAATGCATTTTCGGATACTTTCGCAACCTTCTTTCCCAAGGTAACGCTTTTCAGGGAAGTGCATTGATCAAAGGCGGAATGTTCTATTTTCTTTACCTTGTCAGGAACGGTAATCTCCTGTAATTTAAGGCAGCCGGTAAATGATCCCCACGCTATTGTTTTCAAGTTCTTTGACAGCCTTACCTTCCGCAGTGCCGTGCATCCATAAAATGCAAGTTCTTTGCATGTTGTCACACTGTCTTTCATGGATACTTTCTGAAGGAAGCGGTTACCCTCAAATGCACTGCTGCCTATGGTCTTGACAGTCTTTGGAACGGAGAATGTTTTTCCTTTTTTAGCGGGCGGGTAGGCGATTAGCGTCTTTTTTGATTTGCTGTACAATACGCCATTTACCGCGGTGAAATACTGGTTGCCTTGCTCCACCGTGATGGAAGCCAGGCTGGTACATCCGGAGAAGTTGCAGCTGCCATCCAATTTCTTTACTTTTTGGGGGATGTGCAATGTTTTCAAAGAAGAGCATCCCGCCATGCGGAGACCCATTTCTTCCAAATTCGCCGGAAATTGAATGGATTGGAGTTTTGTGCAGTTCTCGAATAGTGCCGGGGAGATTTTGCAGTTGTCCGGCAGACGGAGATTCACTATGTTTGAACCTTGGAAGGCTGCCCAGTTAATTTTCTGCAATCCCTCATTCAAATAGATGTTTTCTGTTTTGGCATTCAGAAAAGCGCATTCATCTATTAACTGCAAATCACGGTTCATTGTTACGTTCAACAAGTGCTGTACCCCGGCGAACGCAGAGTTTCCAATTGTTTTCACCTCGGCAGGCACTTGGTAGCTTTTGTCTTTTTTGCCGGCAGGGTAGAAAAGAAGGGTTTGCATGCTGCTGTCAAAGAGTACGCCCTCTTTTTGCACGATTCCTTTCAAATCTGCGGGCAGCTGGATCTTTTCAAGACTGGCACATCCTGAAAACGCACTTTGAAAATTCTTTGGAAGATTCTCCATCCCTACATCCTTTAGGCGGGTGCAGTTCTCAAAAGCCTGCCATATGTTGCTGTCGTCCGGAAGCGTAGGAATTGCAGCTTTTTCCAGCTGACTGCAATCTGCAAATGCGGCAATGATATCCTGTATGCCCTCTGGGAGTTTGACTTCCTTTAATCCCGTATGGGAAAATGCCTGGCTATTTATTGTTTTAATCCCCTTGGGGAAATGTACCTGTTCAAGGCTCTTTGCCCAGGCAAATGCTCCCCTTGCGATGGCAGTGATTCCGTTTGGAATCGTGTAGGTGCTGCCGTTTTTCTTAGCCGGATAGCAGATTAATGCATTGCCGTTTGTAAAAGGATTGCTTTTATCTTCCTTGACAAAAAGGACGCCGTCCGCCACATAAAAGGTCTTGTTTCCAGAGGCCACGGTGATTTTCTCCAATTTTGGCAGATAAGTGCCGGATCCAAATGTCTCAACGTTTTTTCCCAGGTGAATTTCTTTCAGGTTGCCACATCCTTTGTCGAAGCATCCCGAATCGCTTAAATGCCATCCTTCATACTCGCTGGAGAAATCCAAATATTTTACTTGGTCAGAAATGTAAATTTTCTCCATAGCAGATCCGTTGGCAAATGCATCCCGGCTGATCTTTGTGATTTTGTGTCCCTGATAACGCTCGGGAATATATAAAGTCTTTAGTTTCTTTCCCGCAGTGGTCAGTCCGGTAATGATTGCCGGGTCGGTATGTTTGCGGTATTTGCTGTTAGACTTGGTAAATTTGAAATATTCCTTTGATTTGCCAAGTATTTTCAGCTGATAGGATAAGGTCTTGCTTTGGTTCTGCCCCCCTGCCCGGTAGGTGACCTTTGCCCGGATGGTAGTTGTTCCTTTCTTCTTGGGGGTAATTTTCCCCTTTTGGCTAATCACCGCTACTTTTTTCTTGCTGGAGGAGTAGGAGACTGCCTGGATGCCCTCCCCTTGCAGACTGATCTGATCCGTGTTATCCAGATAAATGACAGCCTCGTTGTTCGCGATTCTTGGTTCCGTGCCGCTGCTGTTATTCTCTGCCTTTGCCTGGATTGGGCAGAGAGCAGAAAGTACCAGTGCGGATAATAAGATTCCCTTTTTGATTTCCATATTCATATGCCTCACTCCTTTCTTTTTGTTCTTAATGCTGATATTCGTACGCATAAGTCTGGCTCCTTTGTTTTTGTTGTTTATAAGATATCAGATAATTCTTAAGAAAAACGGAAGAAATTATTAAGAATTATTAAGATTGGAATCATTATAATACATACGTATAAAAATGATATTACTTGGAGAACTGCGTGCCTTTCTTGACATTGGAATGCCTTCTTGATAAAATATTACGCAGTTTTACAGATATAAAAGAATGGGGGACGATTATGAAGAAGCGTGTGTTATCGATTCTGGTGGACAATACGTCAGGGGTGCTGGGGAGAATTTCAGGGCTGTTTAGCCGCAGAGGATACAATATCGACAGCCTCACGGTGGGTGAGACCCATAATTCCTCATTTTCCCGGATGACGGTGGTAGTGCGGGGGGATGACCAGGTATTGGATCAGATTGAAAAACAGGTGGCGAAATTGGAGGATGTGCGCAGCGTGAAGGTATTGCAGCATGGCCAGCGGGTATGCCGGGAACTGATTCTGGTGACAGTGGCTGCCACCGCTCAGGAAAGGCCGGCCATTGTGGCCATTGCGGATATTTTCCGGGCGAAGATCGTGGATGTGGGAGTGAATACCCTGATGATCGAGCTGACGGGAAACCAGAACAAGCTGGACGCATTTATCAAATTGATGGATGGCTATGAGATTAAGGAAATGGTGCGCACCGGGGTGACGGGGCTCAGCCGTGGCGCGCAGGATATGTTCGAAGAGTTTGATGACGATTTGGATAATTGATGATTGCTGCCCGCTCCGTGATAGGTGTCATTGGTGTGGGCAGTTATGATATGATGGTCATTTTTTGTTAGCATCCGTTGGGGGCAAAATACTTTTTGGACTCAACATCTTAACATGCAAGGGAGCGGTCATGGAAGAGAAAAGCAATTTGTCCCAGAGAACGGCGGAGATGCTTCGGCGACAGATTCAAGAGGAGCATAAATATCAATATGGACAGAAATTGCCAAATGAAAATGAACTGTCAGAGGAGTTGGGCGTGAGCAGGACAACCCTGCGGGAATCCATACGTATTCTGGTATCGGAGGGGATTTTGGTGGTGCAGCGGGGAAAGGGGACTTTCGTGGCTGACAAGTTGGAGCGGATGGCGGGGGGACGTCTGGCCATCCAAGAATTTTCTGATACGAAGGTGACTCTCCGCGATCTCTATGAGACTAGGATGATATTTGAGCCGGAGGCGGCCGCTTTGGCTTGCCGAAGGGCAAGCGACGAGGAGATTGCCCATATCCTGGAACTGGGGGAGGCGTGCCAGGACTTTTTGCTGCGCAATCCTTCGGGCCGGGAGAGGATTAACTCGGAAATTGCCTTTCACAGTGCCATTATCGAGGCATCCCACAATGTTTTCCTGGGGCAGTTCATGCCCATGCTCACCCAGACGATTGAGCAGACGTTTGCACTGGATTACAATTTGGATGTGATTGCGGAGGATGCTTACAAAGACCATATCATGATTATGAATTTTCTGGAGAAGCGGGATGCCCAGGCGCTGAAAAGCGCAGTGACGATCCATCTGCACCATGCGTTCTGGACGGAGGAATTGCAGTGGCAGGAGGAGAAGGAGTAGTGGGATGGACAGCCGATGAATTTTCCTTGCATCTGAATCAATTATCCTGCGTGAATATAACAAAGACTTAATTTTCGTTGTACTAGAAATATAGGTTTTTTCAAATTCCTATTGACAGATTGGGGAAATGGAGATATCATAGTTGTCATACAAGATGTGTGCAGTTGTATGACAACTATTTTTTTAGGAGGATGTAAAATGGCAGCAAAGATTTTTTATCAGGAAGATTGT
>CATKZA010000049.1 GCA_949841235.1 uncultured Clostridiaceae bacterium | reverse complement strand
CCATAATATCTCTGCCTATATTCCTGTTTAATCATATATTGCCGCAAATATAATATTTCACAATCCATCTTTGCCAATGCATATCCAACCAACACATCCTGCTCAGTCAAATACCCCGATGCAAGCATACGGGGCATGACTGAAGAACCTTAGTTCTTTTGCTTCTTCTTTGGCTTGTCTGGAGTTTCATACATTCCTCCAATTCCCTTATTGTCATTGGATTATCACTGCCCTCCGCATTGATTAGCTCTTTATTAAGTTCTGCCAAATATTTGCAGTCGTCTGTCGTGCATCTTGATATTTCCATTACGTCTTCTCCTCAATTTTATTCTGAAGAAACCATTTTAAACATTCCAGGACCGTCCCATTCACATGGTCTTTCTTCAAATCCCTTTTTTTGATAAAACGACACCGCCTCTTTTGTACTGATTAATTCCAAACTTACCGCCCAACCAGAGGCAATCGTTTCTTTGATATAGCACTCCAAACGGTTCAGCAAAAGTGTCCCTACACCCATTGATTGGCTCGCTGGTATAACTGCAAAGTCTTTGATATAAAAGGACATCCCTCCATCACCAATCAATCTAACCATCCCAACTGCCCGTCCATTATCATAAGCCGTAAATGTTGCAAGGGTATTTCCTAAAGCCCTTTTTACCTGTGCAATGCATGGCGGCTCCCAGCCAACAGATGTGTATAACTCTAAAAACAATTCCGGTGTTAATGTATTTACCCATACTTCCATTTCCTTCCTCATAAAACATATCCTCCAATCCCTTGCTTTCTAAGTTCTTACTTATTTTATCATATACTCCCACTATATAATAGCAAAATCCGACACTTTTCATCCAAAAATAACTTTATTATCTCTTTTCCCTATGTGCAGTTATGATGGTATAACTATGTGTATTTACAGTTATGATAAAGTTATCTACATTAATATACCAGTTCTTTCCACTCCTTGTAATAATAGCCTGCGCCGAACTGATTTTGTCTTTACACCATACCACAACATCATCCGTATCTAATGACAAATTCTTTTTTATCCGTACAACACCTAACTCGGTAGTGTGCAATTTATCTAAATGATTCAGCAGTTCCAAGCCAGAGGTGTCTCCTTTACCTTGCTGAACGGAGCAAGGAATTTCATCATGGATCGAAGCACCCAAATTATATGCCTCCTCTAATTCTTTTCTCCCCTTAATATCTCCAATATCTTTCACACCTCTGACAAGCACCATGCCTGCATCTTCCAAATGGAAAAAATTCAGCACAAGCTGATACTGTAATTTGATTGCGTCAAACAATTCCGGTAAATCCGCTGCTCCCACCAGTAACAATGCCAGCTTTTTTACCTTAAATTCATTTCTCATAGGTGTATGTAATCTGTCAACAATCGCTTTTAATTCTGCACTAATCCCATAAAAATAAACCGGTGAGGCAATTACCACCATATCTGCACTCTTAAGTTTTTCATAAATTTTAACCATATCATCTTTCTGAAAACATTGGTTTCCTTCCCTTGAAAAACACGAGTTACAACCAATGCATGGATTTACTCTATAATCAGAAACTGAAACTATCTCAACTGTATTATTTTTGCCTGCCCCATCTGCAAATGCCTGTGCAAGCAAATCTGTATTTCCACCTTTTCTCATACTGCCAGCTAAAACAACTATCCTGCTCATTTTACTCAATCCTTCCTCTGCGCATTTATAAGCCTTTACCAAACACTTAAACGCTATTTATATATGTGCAATTACTCTCAATCTCCGATAATCAGCAACCCATTCTTCCCCATTCCAAAGAGTACCTCTTGTCAATTCTTCTACCCTCTTACAAACCGTAGCCTGTACATTTTCCGGCATTTCTTCCAGTTCAGAGGCATAAAACTGTTTCATCCAATTGACCAAGCCCTGTTTCCCATCTTTTAATACCGTTGGCCTGTCATAATCATAAATCTTGTCAATGACAAAACCATTATTCTTTAACAATCTGCCGAAATCCTCTGCCATAGGAAAATGAAACTTAGGCTCATATTCATATCCCGTATCATTACATGCCTCTGTAAAAGCAGATTCAATCGCTGCAATGTTTCCCTTTGCACCAAATTCACAAACCAATAATGCCTGCGGTTTTAAAACCTTATGTATATTTTTCAACAAAGTATCGTGGTCACTAATCCAATGAAATACCGCATTGGAAAAAACAACATCAAATTCATTTTCAAATGGTAATGCAAGTGCATTACATACTATAAATTCAATGTTGCTAAACTGCTCTTTCGCTTTCTCTATCATGCTCTGCGAGCTGTCAACACCTACCACTTTATGACACAAATCGGCTAACTGAACCGTAAGTATTCCTGTTCCGCAACCCAAATCTAAAATAGCCTGTCCATCATTCTTTGGGACAAATTCTAATAATCCCTTTCCATATTCCGCTACAAAATCATGCTTTTTATCATATAATGCTGAATTCCATTCCATGCTCATACGCTCCCCCAAAATTTACTTTCTAATAATCAACAGCTTATTATCTCCCTTCTGGAACTCATAATCAGTTGTGACTACCGAGGTATTGTAATTCTTCTGAAAAATAGTCTATCACATCTTTGACTAAACTTCAAAGAACTTCCTGCTTACCCTGCCTGCAACGGTAATAAATCCCTTTGCAGACTTCTTTCATTTCATGCCGTATAACGAGGAAAGGCAGAGCATTTACACTCATCTGCCAATTCATTGAAACGAGGTGTTTCTTATGACCGTTGGCAAGTTGTTATGCCATACAACATGGCAATCATAAGAATAATAGAAAATACGTTTAAGAAATTCCGTTATTCTGTAAATACCTCCGATATAGGTATCAAAAAGGTATCACAGAACATAAAAAACCCCGCAAACAGCATGTTTACGCCATTTGTGGGGTTCTGTACATCACTCGAGCTCACTTAGCGGTGTCTTTTACCGCCTTAGTGAATCTTCATTCCTTTCGCTATTTTCTCAATTCCGCTCCCAGTTCTTCCAGGGAAGCGATAATCTTATCCATGGCCTTAGAAACCTCCTCATCTGTCAGGGTGCGGTCCTTCGCCCGGAAGGTAATCTTATAGGCCAGGGATTTGCATCCCGCATCAATCTGCTCCCCCTCATAGATGTCAAAGAGCTGATACTGCTCCAGCAGCGAGCCGCCCCTCTTCTGGATGATTTCCTCTACCTGCCCCGCCAGGACTTCCTTCTTCATGGTGAGGCTGATATCCCGCACCATCGCCGGGAACTTGGGGATTCCCACATATTTCCTCTCTTCCCTATCCATAGCAATCAACTCTGCCAAATCTATCACTGCCACATATGCCCTCTCGCCAATGGCGAAATTTTTCAGCACGGCGGGATGCACTTCTCCCAGATAGGCTACCGCCCTGCCATCACAGAGAACCTCTGCCTGGCGTCCGGGATGAAGGAAGCTCCTTCCCTTGCCGGGAGCAAATTCTACGCCAGAATCGATTGACAGCCGTTCCAGCACGGTCTCAATCAAGCCCTTCATATCATAAAAATCCCCCTGGCCATACATGCCCAAGGTCAGCTGCACCCTCTCATCCGGCAGTTCCGTCAGAGGCAGCTGCTTTGGCAGATAGACATTGGCCAATTCATACAGGCGCACGTCCTTATTTCTGCGGTTGTAATTCGTGGCCAGAGAGGTGAGCATGCCTCCCAGGGCAGAGGTGCGCATCACGCTGTAATCCTCCCCCAGAGGGTTGCTGATTTCAATGCTCTTCCTCAAGATATCATCCTCCGGAAGATTCAGCTTGTCATAGACCTTGGGACTCTCGAAGGAGAATGTCATGCCCTCGCTAAAGCCATAGGCCTCCGCAATATCCCGCACCTGATTTTCCAGTGCCATTTTCTCAGACAGCCCGCCCTTCATGGCAGTGCTGGAAGGCAGGGTCATGGGAATCCGGTCGTATCCGTAGAATCTGGCTACCTCCTCCGCCAGGTCAGCCATGCGCTCCAAATCCTGCCGCCAAGTAGGTACGATCACTTCCTTCTTCTGCTGATCCACCGCCAGGTCAATGGTCTCAAAATATTTCACCATATCCCCTTCCGGAATCTCCGTGCCCAGCAGTGCATTGATTTTATCTGCGTCATAGGGAATGGCAATCGGCTCTCTCTTCACCGGGTAACAGTCCACGGCACCGCCGACCACTTCCCCTGCTCCCAGCTCTTCCACCAGCTGGCATGCCCGGTTGATAGCCTCCATGGCGGTGTTGGGGTCCAGCCCTTTCTCAAATTTTGCCTGAGCCTCGGTACGCATTCCCAGCTTCTTGCCGGAGAGGCGGATATTGGTTCCGTCAAAGGTCGCGGCCTCAAAGAGCATCGTCTTCACGTCATCGGTAATCATGGAATTTTCCCCGCCCATGATTCCCGCCAGGCCAATGGCCTTCTTTCCATCGCAGATCATCAGCATGGAGTCATCCAGCACTCTCTCCTGGCCGTCCAATGTGGTAAATTTCTCCCCATCTTTCGCTCTCCGCACCACAATCTTCCTGTCCTCTATGGTATCCAGATCATAAGCATGCATGGGCTGGGCGTATTCTTCCATCACATAGTTGGTGATATCCACGATATTGTTGATCGGGCGAATGCCCACGGAAGCCAGCCTTCTCTGCATCCACTCCGGGGATGGCGCCAACTTGATATTTTTCACCACCCTGGCAGTGTAGCGGGAGCAGAGCTTCTCCTCCCGCACATCCACGGAAATATAGTTATGCACATCCTCGTCATTACCCGTCTCTGTCACTACCGGCGGCACGAACTTCTTGCCAAAGGTAGCAGCCGCTTCTCTGGCAATGCCCAGCACGCCGAAGCAATCCACCCTGTTGGAAGTCACCTCGTACTCAAAAACCACGTCATGCAGTCCCAAAAGTTCCACCGCATCAGAGCCGATGGGGGCATTCCGGTACTCCGGGTTATCGCTGAGAATGTAAATGCCATCCTTGGCCGCATCCGGGTACATGTCCGTGTTGGAACCCAGCTCGTCAATAGAACACATCATCCCAAAGGACTCCACACCCCGAAGCTTTCCCTTCTTGATCTTGAAGCCATTTTCATTCTCCCCATCCTTGTGGGAACTGGCCACCCTGCCGCCCTCCAGCACCACGGGCACCTTGTCTCCCTCCTTCACGTTGGGCGCGCCTGTCACGATCTGCACCTCGCTGCCCGCCTCGTCAATCTGCACCTGGCAGATAATCAGCTTATCCGCATCGGGATGCTTCTCAATTTTGTTGATTTTCGCCACGATGATTTTCTCTAAATTCTTGTCAAGTTCTGTAAATCCCTCCACTTTCGTACCCGAGAGGGTCATTGCGTCCGTGTATTCCTGTGCCGTACAATCCAAATCCGGCACATACGCCTGCATCCATGATAATGATGTATCCATATCCAACCTCCAAATCTATCTCAAATATTCCGCTTCGCTACGCCATCAAAAACATTCACATCAAAGAACTATATTTTTGATGGGTTAGAACTGATTAAGAAATCTCATGTCGTTCTCGTAGAGCAGCCGCATGTCGTCAATCTCATACTTGAAGAGGGCAATTCGCTCCAATCCCACGCCAAAGGCAAATCCCGTGTACTCCTCCGGGTCGATGCCGCTCATCTCCAGCACATGGGGATGCACCACGCCGCAGCCCAGGATTTCCACCCAGCCGGAACCCTTGCAGAAACGGCATCCCTTGCCGCCGCACTTAAAGCAGGTCACGTCCATCTCCGCGCTGGGTTCCGTGAACTGAAAGTGATGGGGGCGGAATTTCACCTTGGTATCCTCGCCGAAGAGACGAATGGCAAACTCCTGCAAAGTCCCCTTCAAATCTGCGAAGGTAATGTTCTTGTCAATCACCAGACCCTCCACCTGATGAAAGGTGGGGGAGTGGGTGGCATCCACCTCGTCAGAGCGGAACACTCTTCCCGGCGCAATCATGCGAATCGGCAGCTTTCCCTTCTCCATCTCCCGCACTTGCACGGAAGAAGTCTGGGTGCGGAGCAAAATATCCTTGGTAATGTAGAACGTATCCTGCTCATCCTTTGCCGGATGATCCGCCGGAATGTTTAACGCCTCAAAGTTATAGTAATCCCGCTCGATTTCCGGGCCTTCCACCACCTCATATCCCATGCCGATAAAAATATCCTCCAGTTCCATCAATGTCAGGGTATTGGGATGCCTGTGGCCAAGCACCGCCCTCTTGCCAGGCAATGTCACGTCGATGGTCTCGCTCTTAATCTTCTCCTCCAGAACCTTCTGCTCAAAAGCCGCCTTCTTTTCCTCCAGCCTGCTCTCGATCTTCTGGCGGGCCTCATTCACCATCTGCCCCACCTTCGGTCTGTCCTCCGGCGCCACATCCTTCATGGATTTTAATACGGATGTCAGTTCTCCCTTCTTCCCCAGGAAGGATACCCGGATGTCATTTAATTTGTCCAGCTGGCCGGATTCCTCAATCTGCGCCATGGCATCTTCCATAATCTTGGCTAATCTCTCTCTCATTCTCACTCTTCCTTTCCTAAACTGACATGCCGCTTGAGCAGCATCGCCATCTGTGCATAAACGAAACTCGCGCACCGCAAATGCGTCGCACTAGCGACATCATACATATGCATTTGCACGCGCATCCTGCCCGGAGGGCTTTTTGCTTTAATACATTGCCTCAAGATATTGTGGCACAAATCTTAGAAAAAATATCTCAGCAATGAAAAAGGACTTTTGACACTCTAATCCTATAAAGCAAAAAAACTTCCCACAGACACTGCAGGAAGTCTATCACTTGCCTATATAATTGCAAACGTCCCGCAGCATCTCTGCCAGGGACGAAAAATCCGCGGTACCACCCTGATTCCTATGCCGGCGAACAGCCGAAGAGACATCTTCAGTCCACGCCATCTCACATAAGCTCTCCACTCCGATTAACGCTCGGTCACGTCACCTCCTACCCAGTCCTGCGAAATCTGCCCCCAGCTTAACTGTAATCAGATAATGAACAGACAGCACATGATATCTATACAGCAGACATCACGCCATATCAGCATCGCAAAACCTTCAAAGATGCAGCCTTCCGTGGGAAATTCAGCAAAACCGGGAACGCAGGAATGCTTACAGCCGGGGACACTCCCTCTCTGACCGAATCGGATTTGCCTGAAAAGCAGCCATTCAAGTAAAATACCCCAAATAGCGCTTCAGCACGTGCATCGCCTTTTCAATTCTTCTCTCATGATTTTCCAAGAAAGAAAATATCGGTAATTATTTTATCATTTATTTAATGCCATGATTTCTGGCATAGCCAAGTTGCGGAGCAACTTGTATCATAAATGCGTCAGCATTTATTTTATCACATATTTTTTCCTTCTGCAACAAATTTGTCAAAATTCTTTTTTAAACTATTTACAAATACTGTAAAATGCTTATAATAAAATTGTCACGGCAGTTTTCGGAATAACAAAAACATCCATCATATTTGGAGCATGAAATTTCGGAAGTCAGCCACACTGACAGAAAGGACAAACATGTTTCTCAAAAGAAACCAGAAATTGAGGGGGTAATTGAATTATGAAAAAATCAGCATTTATTTTTCCGCTTTTACTTGGCATGGGCATATTTGTTTCAGGATTGACTGCTGCTGCGGAAGCACCCACACCAGTGAATACTTCCACTCCAGAAAAAGAAGCAAGCACAGCTGCACCGGGGACAAGCCAGCAACCAGACAGGATTGTCACGGTAGAGCCCTATGACTTGACAGAAGCCATCAAAATTAAAAACATTCCATCCGAGCCGGTAATTGTTGGCACCCGCCTCAAATTGAAGGTCCAGATTTCTCCCGAAATAAACCAAAAGAAAAAAATACTTTGGTCATCCAGCAATAAAAAAGTGGCATCCATTACATCAAAAGGCATTGTCAAGGCACGGAAAAAAGGGACAACAGTCATCACTGCGAAGTTAAAAAATACCGGGAAAAAAGCTTCCTTCAAACTTCGTGTCAGGAAAAGGGTAAAATTAAAAAAGATTACGCTCTCTGGGAAAAAAGAAATCTATGCCAGAGAAGCCATACAACTCACCACAGTGCTGAAACCCCAAAATACGACAGACAGGGATATCGTGTGGAAATGCAGCAATACAAAGGTGGCTGATGTCAGCAAAAACGGTCTGGTAACCACAAAAAAGCCTGGCAACATTACTATCACCGCCAAGGAAAAAAAGCGCAAAAAAAGCGCAAAATTCAAAATAAAAGTTTTAAAAGTTCCAGTAACCGGCATCCGCTTTGCCACAAACAATAAAACTTCCATAAAGGTCGGGGCAAAAATCTCCTTAGCTGTCCATTTCACCCCGCTGAATGCCACGAATCACACACTCAGATGGAAGTCCAGCAACAGTTCAGCGGCCACTGTGGACAAAAACGGTACTGTCACCGCCCTGTGTCCGACAGAAAATGTCACCATAACAGCAACATCAGCGGAAAACAAGAACATATACTGCAAATGGAACCTGCAGATTACTTTTACCGATGGCTATATCACCAAATCATCACTGGATAAACTGGATCTGACAACCATTCGCACAGTCATGTTTGCCACCCACCCGGATGATGAAACCCTCTGGGGCGGCGCGCATCTCCTGGAGGACGAATATCTGGTCGTATGCATGACCAATGGATGGAACAAAAAACGAAAAGCGGCATTTACGGACATCATGCATAA
>CATKZA010000048.1 GCA_949841235.1 uncultured Clostridiaceae bacterium | reverse complement strand
GGAATAAGGGACGCGGCATATGGGTTATTCAAGAAAAGTTTTAAAATACTAGATTATTGCAAGGCTTTGCATGCTGAGGAGAATGCGATACTCAATGTGACAAAAAGCGGGTCAACTGCTGAATTAGAGAAAGCGACATTGTACACTTCGACATATCCCTGCAATCTATGCGCAAACAAGATAGCGCAGGTTGGCATAAAGAAGGTGGTATATTTTGAGCCATATCCGATGAAGGAGGCAAAGCGTATACTATCAGAGGGAAATGTAGAACAGCAGCCGTTTGAAGGTGTAACGTATAATGGCTATTTTAGGTTAATGGAGGTAATTTATTGATGAGGCCGACATCGGCAACAAAATATTTGTTACTAAATACAGAGGATTTGTGAGGGCTTTCAGGGAGTTGTACTCTGAACAATCCGGCAGAATCAAGCATCTCAATGATTGTAAATTTGCCAATCTTAATAATTCTTAAGAATTTCTTTCGTTTTTCTTAATAATTTCTTGCTATAGTAAGATTATGCAAATAATATAGAAGACGAAGGGGGAATTATTATGAAGAGAATAAGTATTTGGAGAAGAGTTTTTTTTGCTGCGGCATTCATGTTGGCGGCAGTGCTTTCCCTGGGAGGGGGAAAAGGAGAGGCGGCGGATGCGCCTCGGCTAGCGGGGCAGGAGGAAGTGATTTACATGGGAGGAAGGGATGACATTTCCGTGATCGGTGCGGATATTAAAAATGTTGCCTATTCCTCAAGTGATCCGAGGGTTGTCTCCGTGAGCGGCCAGGGGATTGTTTTGCCTACAGGGCAGGGGACTGCCAGGATCACTGCGAAGGTCTCCTATGGAAAGGAGGGCATGCAGAGCAAGGAATTGTCTTATTCTGTAAAGGTGCTGGATGATGCCGCAAAATATTTTGTGTTTTCCGAGGGAGATAAGCTGAGCATAAAGAAGCTGACGAAGAGGGGAGCGGGTTTGAAGGAAATACATATTCCCGGCTATTATAAGGGGAAAAAGATCGACAAGGTATATTGTAATGCCATACCGGAACATAATGCGGTAGAGAAGATATTTGTGGGAGATAATGTGGAATGCATCAGCTACGATGATTTTGAGGGGGATGATTGGGAGAGCGACATTCTGGGGGCATGTTCAAATGTGCGGGAAATCCATATAGGAAGGGACTTGAAGTACTGGGGCGGCTTGTACAGCGATGCTGTAGTGGAAAAGATCACTGTGGATACGCAGAATCCCTATATGAGCGTAATAGACAATGTACTTTATTCAAAGGCGGGATATAAAGGCGGTGCGGGACATTTGTTCTACTATCCCAAGGGAAAGACAGATAAGACATACTCGGTGCGGGAGGGGACGAAGGTAATCAGGTCGTATGCCTTTATCAGATGCAGGCATCTGGCAAAGGTTGAACTCCCATCTACCCTGATGAAAATTGAGAGCATGGCATTCGCATATGGTTCTCTGGAGGAGGTGGATATTCCGGCTAAGACGGAGTTGGAATATTATGTATTTGGAGATTGCAAGAAATTGCGGAAGGTGACTTTGCCGGAGGAGGTAAAATCAGGAAACGCCGTGTTTGAAAAATGTGCGGCATTGCAGACGGTCATTCTGCCAAATACGGCTAGAAGCTGTTATGCAAGTAATTTTAAGGGGTGTCCGAAGTTAGAGAGATTCCAGGTGAAAGAGGGAGAGGGGGATTTTGAGGCGAGGGATGGCGTGCTGTTTCAGAAAAGCAACAATGCCCTGATGGCATATCCTATGGGGAAAAAGGATGCAAGCTATAGTGTGCCGGAGGATGTGAAAAATATTGCTGATGATGCTTTTCAGTGCGCTAGCCATTTGAAGAGGCTTACGTTAGGGAAGTCAGTGAAAAAAGTGGGGGAATATGCTTTCTATGATTGCAAGTCACTGAAGGAGATTCGTCTAAATAAGGCACTGACCCATGTGGGGGTTGCGGCGTTCTCTGGCTGCCAGTCATTGGAGGACATTCATTTCTATAAGAATGTAAAATATATCGGCATGGATGCTTCCGAATATATTCCGCCTTTTGAGGAGTGCCGGAAACTAAAGAAGATCTCGGTAGATTCCGGGAATAAATATTACGCATCGGTGGATGGCGTGCTGCTTAATAAATCCAAAAAGATGCTATATCGTTATCCTTGCAGCAAGAAGAGGAAAAATTATGTCCTGCCAAAGACGGTGAAGGAGATTAAGGATAATGCATTTTGTGGCACTCGGTATTTGCAGAGCGTGAAAATGGGCGATCAGGTGAAGAAAATGGGATATCATGTGTTTAGCGATTCCACGGCATTGAGGCACATTAAACTATCCCGCAAATTAAAAGATCTGGGGTATGGCGTGTTTGCAGGGTGCAAAAGGCTTCAGAAGGTAGTGGTGCCGGATCGGATCAGAATACTATGGAATACATCCTTTTCCCAGTGCAAATCATTGAAAGAGGTGGTTATTGGAAAAGGGGTTGAGCATATGGATAGCGATATATTCCAAGGGTGCAGGAGCATGCAGAAATTAAGATTTCGGGGGAAATTATGGCGAAGATGGATAAACGATGATTCGGAAGAAAAAATATTTCAGAAGGTAGGCTGTAAGAATTATAAGAAGTTTACGGTTTATCTTCCCAAATGTACGAATAAGCAAAAGGCGAACTTCAAAAAGACCTTGAGAGGGAGTGGTCTTCACAAGAAGGCGAAGATAAAGTTTCAGTGAGCCTAGTAAATTTTCATTGTACTAGCCTGCAAGTATTGTGCGTTAGTATACCTTCCTGATATGGGATTCCTCCACCCCGTATGTCTTGCAGAAGGTGGATAGATCCCTGGCATCCCGGATCAGCATGATTTCGGTAAACTTGCCGGTGGCGAGATTCTTGAAGCCAGCTACCTGCTCGCCGTTGCAGATGCTGGCATGAATGACAGGGCAGTGGGTTGCCCTGTCATATTGCTGTTGCTTGCCTTTTTTCTTGCCGAACATAATCATCCTCCATTTTGAGAACATTTGTCTATCTTCATATTCCAACAATCCCTTTACTCCTTGTTCACCCGCCCGGTGATAATCCACGGCGCCATCTTCTGCTTAAAGGAATGGTCGCTGCTCAGGGTGGACACGGAAACCTGGATGGTATTGATATCCGTGATGCCCAGCGGCTCTAGAATATCGCCGATATTGGCGGCTACCTTGAAGTCCAGGGTATAGATGACCACGTTTAGGTTCGGGTTTAGCTTGGAAAGATAGGTCAGTTCCTGTTCCATGCTGGCGGATGCCACCATGAATACCAGAGAGGGAACCGGGCAGCCTTTCAAACTCTCCTCGTCCACATGGTCGATGATGGTTACGTTTTGCAGTCCGAAATGCTCTACGTTCTCCTCCAGGGTATCCCTGTCGGACTTCTTGTATTCCACCGCCAGCACGGAACCTTCCACTGCGATCAGCGCCGCTTCTATGGCAATGCTCTCGCCGCCGATGACGCAGATGTCGTCCTGAGCCCCCACCATCATTTTATTCAGGATGATGGCGCGAATCTCGCTGCCAACATAGTGGACGGAGCCGGAGCGGAAAGAGTCGTTTGCCAGCCCGATGCGGGAAATGTTTCGGGCGTTTGGATTGATGATGAGCATGCCCGCAGAGGCGTTGATGCCCCGGTTGATCATATCTTTCGCCTTGCTGTGCAGAATCTCGCCGGAGGGCTCGGAGCCCTCATTGTACCAGATATCGCATTCTCCCAATCCGGCATTCCACAGGCGGTAAAAGATATCGTCGATGCCGGCATTGCTGAATACCAGCGTGGTTTTATGAGCCTCTACGGTGGGAATGACATTTTTATTCTTCTGGGTGATATCCAGAATCTTTACATGCTGTAGGTCAAGGGTGGTATTCCTGGAATAATATTGCAGCCAGGAAATGATAATCTCATTGGTAAAAGTCTGTGTCTCCATAAGCAGTCCTCCGTTCTGTTAATTGCTACGCATTGTCGTTGCCCTTGTGCCAGGCGGCATAGCGACATCTTTGAGGATATTATAACATGAAACAGTCGGTATTGTCATTTTTTCCAAAGATAAATCTGGCAAATTACGATATTAGGTGATAGAATAGTAATCATGCTATATTTTTGGTGTGCAATGAAAGACCGAGAAGAATTGGCTGGAAGGAGGGAGGCGGCATATGGGTTATCGAACCAAGGATGAACTGGCGAATTTTGATTTCAAGGGTGCGCAGGTGGATGAAATCAGGGAGGAGAATGGCCATCTCTACGTAGAGTTAGGCTTTGTGACCATACTGGGCAGCAACAGCTGCAATCGGGATATCCGCAGGATGGGAACCAATGCCCTGACGCTGCAGCTGTATCAAGTGCGGGAAAAGACGCTGGTGCGGGAGGGATACAGGCATTATGATGCTGATGGCAATTTGAAGGGGCAGCAGGAGGATGAAGTGATACCGCCGGAGGAGATTTCCGGTTTGTATCAGGAATTGGCTGGCAGCGTGATTTTTGAGTTGGAAAGGTCGGGGGAGGAATACCGCTTTCTGATAGACGGAGAGGAACGCACCTATGCCTTTACGGTTCAGGCGGAGCATGATATTGAAGCGTGGGAGCGTTTTATGAACATTCAAGATTAGGATATTTAGCGTTTTTGCTTGCTATGAGAGGCGAAGCCGCAAATAGTAACCATTCAGAATGAGAATAGGAGGATATGGCAATGTGGGCATATGAAAGTGTTTTTTATCAGATTTATCCCTTAGGGTTTTGCGGGGCGCCTTTTGAGAATGATGGGGATTTGCAGTCCCGCATCCTCAAGGTGATTGACTGGATTCCCCATATGGGGAAACTGGGGGTGAATGCGATATATTTTTCACCTTTGTTTGAGTCGGATACCCATGGATACAATACCAGGGATTATCAGAAGATTGACTGTAGATTGGGGACGAATGAGGATTTTGCCAAGGTGTGCCGGGAACTGCACGGGGCGGATATCAAGGTTGTGCTGGATGGGGTGTTCAACCATGTGGGCCGGGGGTTCTGGGCATTTCAGGATGTGCTTGAGAACCGGGAGCAATCCAGATACCGGGACTGGTTCCATATTGATTTTGGAGGAAATTCCCATTACAACGATGGCCTTTGGTACGAGGGCTGGGAAGGGAATTTTGATCTGGTGAAGTTAAACCTTAGAAATGAAGAGGTGATTCAGCATATTTTTGATGCGGTGAAGTATTGGGTGGAAACTTTCGATATAGACGGTCTGCGGTTGGATGTGGCCTATTGCCTGGACAAGGATTTTCTCAAACGCCTCCGTCGGTTTACAGATTCCATGAAGGAGGATTTCTTCCTGGTGGGAGAGACGCTGCACGGAGATTACAAGCAGTGGGCCAATGATGAGATGTGCCATTCCGTCACGAATTATGAATGCTATCACGGAATGCATTCCAGCCTGAATAGCATGAATCTCTTTGAAATATGCCATTCTCTGGCCAGACAGTACGGGCCGGAGGAGTGGACGCTTTATAAGGGAATGCATTTGCTGAATTTTGTGGACAACCATGATGTGAGCCGCATTGCCAGCGTTCTTAACAATGAGAAGCATCTGCCTTTAGTCTATGCCCTGTGCTTTGGGATGCCGGGGATTCCCTGCATCTATTATGGAAGCGAGTGGGGTGCGAAGGCAGATAAGAGCCAGGGAGATCCGGCATTGCGCGCTTGCTTTGATGAGCCGGAATTTGGAGAACTGGCAGAGTGGATTAGGAAGCTGGCGGATGCCAAGAAGAATAGCAAGGCATTGAATTATGGGAATTACCGCACAATCGTGCTGACCAATCACCAGTGCATCTTTGAACGTGCCTGCGAGGAGGAGCGGATTCTGGTGGCGGTGAATGCGTCAGCGGATTCCTATACGGCGCATTTCGATGCCGGATGCGGCATGGCGGAGGATCTTCTCACGGGACAGCCCCATGATTTCGGTGGCGGGAGCGAACTGCCGCCCTATTCTGCGGCATTCTGGAAGATGGAGAGGTAGATATATTTGCAAGATATGTGCGCGCTGAAAGCGCCACGCCTTGAAAATGCATTTTGGTAACTATGAACGGCGAAGCCGTGAATAGTTACCCTGTCACTGCCAGCCCATCATTTCTTTGGCTTTTGCTACCACCAGCTTCGCCGCCTTCTGGTGGGTGACAGGAGAGGGATGCCAGAAGGTTCCCAAACCATCTTCATCCAGCTGGGCCGGAAGGGGAAGATATTCGCAGAGGGTATCAGGGTGCGCCTTCTGGAAGCGGCTGGCGGCTTCCTCCACGGTGGAGCATAGCCGCCGATCCATAATCCCCAGCATGCAGAGTAGCTTTGCCTGTGGATGCTTTTGGTGTATTTTTTCCAGCAGTGCCACGTAGGCAGTGCAGAATTGTTCGTTTCTCTCGGGGATTTCCCGGGTATAGCTGGCATCGTTGGTTCCCAGATGAACCATGACCAGATCTGGCTCAAAGCGACTGTGGTCCCACGCCTCCCACTGCTCCTCTGCCCTGTGGAAATATTGTTTTTCGCAACCTGCGTCTGCATAGTCGTAGAGCATGGGAACCAGCCAGGAGTCATCTGGCACATCCACGTCATCCCCGATGTAGGAGGTGATGACCCCCTTTCCGTTCCAAGCCACGATTTCTGCGTCTGCATCCAATGCTTGCACGGAGAGCATGGAGTAGGATTTTGTGGGATTTTCGGTACAGGTGCGGTGGATTTCTTCTTCCACGCTGCCCTCCACGCCGAAACCGCAGGTGATAGAGTCTCCCACAATCTGTATTTTCCGAACTTTCGGTGCCGGAGGGGGCAGCAGCGCATCACTGTCAATGGTGATGGATGCAATGCCGCAGATGGCATATTCCGGCTCGGAGTATTTCATAATGGTGATGGTGACAGTCTTTTCCGCATCATCTTCATATAGGAGGACGGTTTCCTCTGATTTATTTAGTTCTATGCGTTTCGCAGGTTCTTTTTCGCTGTTAATATAGATAGCCACAAAAGCGTGTTCTTCCGGGATGAAATGCTCTGGGTCAGATAAGAACGTAGCCTGTGCCTTCCTCCCGGTAAAAGTAAAGGATACAGAACTGGCAGAATACCCCAGATAGCGCACGGTGTCACGGAATATGGTCCGTCCTTGGATTTTCGTGTTTTCTTCTGTGGCATGAAATTTCATATATGTACCCCCTGTCTCTGCTTAGATTCCTGCCTCGTATGCTTGGCTTGACTTTTACAGTAGAATTTTATCATGCTTTGATGGAAAAGGCAATGATAAAGCAGAGGAAAGTTTGCTTTTTAAAGGATTTATGTTATTCTATTAAGAAGGCTTCATGTAATGATTTGATTGGTGGGTAATCATGGGCGGCGAAGCCGTGAATAAATGCGGACGTTATGAAAGTAAAAGATGTGGAGAGAGGATGTTGAGATTGTATCACCAATTTGGAAATAGTAATGGGACAGCGGGCAAGGGGAACGGCATATTTTATAGGACGTGGATGCTTGCCTGGATGATTTGCCTGGCTGCAATGCTGTGGGGATGCGGTGTGAGCGGAGGCGGGGATCAGATAACGAAGATGAATGAGAAGTATCTTGCGGAGCAGGGGAGCCAAAGCCCCAGTCCGGAAGGGGATTCCTCCAAAGGTGGGGAAAAGACGGAGGCTCCGGAGGATGGGACGGATGGAAAGCGTCCTCAGGATAGCCAAAAGCCGGGGCAGGCCAGTTCTCAAAAGCCTGGGAAAGACCTGAGAGATGAATCTCCATCCGATGGCAAGTCCCATGAGAACGCGGCCAGTTCATCTAAAAATCATTCTCAACGGGAGAAAAGCACGGTATCAAATTCCCGGTCGGAGTCTAAGAAGAGCAGTGCGGAAAAAAGCAAGGCGAAGCGTAAGAAGTCCAGCAGTGCGAAACTTTCTCCCGGCATAGCCCGGGAGGATGAGGATGTGTCCCGGAGTGAGGATTCCAAAGATGAGGAGAAGAGGGAAGAGGATAAAAAGGATGGCGAGGGCATCCATTGCTTTGTGTCTATTGATTGTTTGAATATCTTGTCCCATATGTCAAAGTTAAAGGAGAGCAAGAAAGATTACGTGCCGAAGGATGGCATTATTCTAAAAAAGACAGAAGTGACGGTGAAGCCGGGTACCAGTGCGTATGACGTGCTGTATCAGGCGTGCCGGGAAAGGAATATCCATTTGGAGGCCGCATATACGCCAATGTATGGCACATATTATGTGGAAGGCATCCATCAGCTGTATGAATTTGACTGCGGGGACTTGTCTGGCTGGAACTATATGGTCAATGGCAGGCAGCCCAGCGTGGGATGCTCCAAGTATCAGGTGCGGGATGGGGATGTGATTGCCTGGCGCTTTACCTGCGACCGGGGAAAGGATTTGCAATGAATCGGGATATTTTTTTGGAGATTCATCCGGGAGTGCAGTTATTCTATTTTGGGCTAGTGATTTTGGTGAGCATCATGCTGCCTCATCCCGCAGTGATTGGATGCTCTTTCGTGGGCGCACTGGGCTATTGTCTGTGGCTCAGGGGATGGAAGAGGGTCTTGCGGTTTCAAGTGTTCTGCATGCTCCCCATGACAGCATTGGTCGTTGCGCTGAATGGGGGGGCTCCAGTATGCAGGTAGACCAAAGCAGTACACGGGTGATTTTGGGGCATATGCGGTAAAAAAAGGAAGGATTACGATGCAGTCGCTGGAAAAGCTGGTGCAGAAGTATTACAGGACAGAGGAA
>CATKZA010000047.1 GCA_949841235.1 uncultured Clostridiaceae bacterium | reverse complement strand
AAGGAATTTAAGAGGGGGGACAAGACCCGGTTTTCCAAGGATTCTTTTATTGAAGAGATTGATTTTGACTTTTTGGAGATTCAGGTCATCGAGGAGGACGAATAGGGATTTCGCAGGATTGGAAGGATTCATAGGAATTTCGGAGAATTGAAAGGGTCAATAGGGATTTCATAGGATTGACAAGACGAATAGAAAGTTCGTAGTTGAAAAAAGGAAAGGAAATAAACCATGCGAGGAATCAAGAAAGTGCTTATGATCTGCTTTGCCCTGTCAGCGTGCCTCACGCTTTCTGCCTGTGGGAAAACAGAGCAGGGAAAGATATCGGCATCCCATTTCCAGGGGGGAACCTCCGAGGGAAAAACCAAGGCGGAGGAGACAAAAGATGCCTCTTTTTTGAAATCATGGAAAGAGGGGGGAGCGAAGGAGCGGATTGTGAAGTTCGTGGAAGATGCCACGGATGAGGACAGCGTGGGCTATATTCCTCCGGAGGACCGAATTGCGGTGACGGATATCGACGGTACCCTGATTGCGGAAAAGGGCAATAAGGTGGAGAATAAGTCCATGGTGAAGATGATGCCGGAGGAGGCGAGAACATATATTCTTGATATCCGGGACAAGTATTTTGACGAGGAAAAGGGATTACGCTATGGGGAAATCCTCTATCAGCCCATGGAAGAGATGTATGATTATCTGGAGGCCAATGGGTTTGAGATTTTCTTTGTGTCCGGAAATTGCAACGCCCTGACCTATGCCTGGGCGAATTATTACTTTGGGGCAGATTATGCTCACTGCATCGGCTCCAATGTGGAATTGGAGATTGACGATTCCCGGGACTTCCGCATGGAGCCTACGGGCGAGTACGAGGGGTGCTGGAAGGAGAAGAAATGCTACCGCATTTATAACCAGGTGGGAAAGTGTCCCGTACTGGCTTTTGGAAACAGTGACGGGGATGTGCAGATGCTCCAGTGGACGCAGGCAAATCCAGAGCATCCCGGCCTGGGAGTTATGATTGTCCATGATGACAGGCGGGAATACGTGTATGCTGTGGATGCGATTTCCCGATTCTGCGAGAAGAATCAGTTTGTGAAGGCGGAAATATCAAAAAATTTCAAAGACATATTCATTGAGAGAGAAAAATAAATATTGTGCTTGATTTACCGAGAAGAACGTGATATGATTTTTGTGAAATCGATTTCATATATTCATGCGGAGAGGGGCGCACATGAAGCTGTCTGTGCTTGCACAAGGCTGTCCAAGCGCCTGCGAACCCGTGCAGAATTGCGAAGCGTGACGTTCGCAGCGGGAAGCGTGAAGCAGATGGGGACGTGACAGGATAAGGAGGGCGTTATGTCAGAGATTTTTCAGAGAAGGCTGGAGAGGCATCGGGACGAGATGCGGTGGCTGTACATGGAACTGTATGACAATGGGGACATGTATGGGGAATTGGAGCGGAAATGCAGGGAATTCTATAGGGAGCGGAGCGCAGACTTGAAGGCGCTGGATCGTCGAAGGGAGCAGGATTCGGACTGGTATAAGCGGAACGACATGCTGGGGATGATGCTCTATATTGATAATTTTTCCGGCGATTTGAAAGGAGTTCGGGACAAACTGGATTATCTGGAAGAGAGCAATGTGAATTATGTTCACCTGATGCCCTTTCTCGATACCACGGAGGGAAAATCCGATGGCGGGTATGCGGTCAGGGACTTTCGCAAGGTGCAGGAGAAACTGGGGACGATGGAGGATTTGGAGAATCTGACCAAGGCTTGCCATGACAGGAAGATGAATGTCTGCTGCGACTTCGTGATGAACCATACTTCCGAGGATCACCAGTGGGCCAGGAAGGCCAGGGGAGGGGACGGGGAATATATGAGCCGTTACTTCTTCTATGACAGCGACGTGATTCCCAGACAGTACGAGCAGACGGTACCCCAGGTGTTTCCCGCTACTGCGCCCGGAAATTTTACCTGGATTGATGAGGCGGGGCATTATGTGATGACCACCTTCTATCCCTATCAGTGGGATTTGAATTATCAGAATCCCAGGGTGTTCAATGAGATGATGTACAATTTCCTGTATCTTGCCAATCGGGGCATTGACATTATACGCATTGATGCCGTGCCCTATATCTGGAAGGAGCTGGGGACGAATTGCAGGAATCTCCCCCAGGTTCACACCATCGTCCGCCTGATGCGGATCATCAGCGAGATCGTATGCCCCGGCGTTCTTCTTCTGGGGGAGGTGGTCATGGAGCCGGCCCGGGTGGTTCCCTATTTCGGGACGTTGGAGAAGCCGGAATGCCATATGCTGTACAATGTGACCACCATGGCGACCACCTGGCATACGGTGGCCACCCGGGATGCAGGGCTTTTGAAGCAGCAGCTTGACATTGTCAATGCCCTGCCAAAGGAGTATGTATTTCTGAATTATCTGCGTTGCCACGATGATATTGGATGGGGGCTTGACTATGATGCTCTGGCTAGGGACGGGATGCTGGAGGTTTCCCACAAGAAGTATCTGAACGATTATTTTCTGGGGACTGCCGGAAACAGCAATAGCCGGGGGGAACTGTACAATTATGACCCGGTTACCCAGGATGCCCGATTCTGCGGCACCACCGCATCCCTCTGCGGCGTGGAGAAGGCGGGATTCGAGGGGGACGAGGAGGGGATGGAAAGAGCCATTCGACTGGACGTGATGCTCCATGCCTACATGTTCATGCAGAGCGGCATCCCGATTCTGTACAGCGGGGATGAGATTGGCCAGGTGAATGATTATAGTTATAAGGAGGACAGGAACAAGCGGGAGGATTCCCGCTATCTGCACCGGGGGGCAATGCACTGGGAGAATGCGGAGAAGGTGAAGGATCCCCGGTCGGTGGAGGGAAGGATTTATGGGGGGCTTTCGAGGCTGGAAAAGTTGCGGAAGGCTCACCCCGCCTTTGCGTCCCATGCCCATGCCTGGACGGTGGAAACCCATGACCGAAGCATCCTGTGTCTGGGACGGTGCCATGGCGGGGAAAAGATCCTGGGTCTCTTTAATTTCAGCGAGGAGGCTGGGACGGCATGGATTGACGAGGGAGATGGGGAGTATGAGGATTTGATTACCGGGAGGGAGCGGGAGGCCAAGGATGTAGAACTGCCGGGCTATGGATTTTGCTGGCTCAGGAGGAAGAAGAAGGCTCATGGCATGTCGAGCATGCAGGAGTGAGCGGTGCAGATGCGGGGGAGAATATGACGATTCGAGAGATTGCGGCATTAGCCGGCGTATCCAGTGCGGCGGTTTCCAGGTATTTTAATGATGGCTATGTGGGGGAGGAGAAGAGGGAGGCCATCAGGAAGGTGGTGGAGGATACGGGCTACCGTCCCTCCTTGCAGGCTCAGACGCTGCGGACGAAGCGGACGATGACCATCGGGGTCATCGTCCCGAAGATTGATTCGTATTCCGCAGGGCAGGTGGTGTCCGGGATTACATCCGTGCTGGAGGATAGGGGGTACCGTCTGCTCTTGGCCGTGTCCGACCAGAAGCCTGAAAAGGAGCTGGAGTACCTGGCGGTGCTTGGCGACAAGCAGGTGGACGGGGTGATTTTGCTGGCAACGATGCTCTCCGCCAAACTGAAAGAGAAGATCGAGCAGATGCATGTTCCGGTGGTTCTTGCGGGACAGCATATGGAGGGGTGCAGCTGCGTGTACCATGACGATTACCATGCCATGCATGACGTGGCGGAATTGGTTCTGTCCAAGGGGCGCAAGAATATATGCTATCTGGGCGTGACGAATCGGGACGAGGCGGTGGGAGCGGAGCGGGTCCGAGGATTTCGGGATGCCCTTGCCAAAGCTTGCTTGCCATTGACGGAAGAAAATGTGGAGACAGGGGGCTTTACCATTGCCTCCGGGTATCAGGGGATGGAGGCATTGTATCGGAGGAATCCGAATGTGGACGGGGTGGTGTGCGCCACGGATGAGATTGCTGTGGGAGCCATGAGATTTCTCCGGGAGCAGGGAAGAGTGGTGGGAAGGGATGTACTGGTGACAGGGCAGGGGGATTCTGTTCTGGCGGCCAATGTGTCCCCTCCGCTGACGACGATTCGCTATTTTTACCAGAATTGCGGACAAAAATCTGCGGACATGATCTTGAAGCAGATCGAGGGGGAAAGAAATTTCCCCAGGGAAGTGAGATTGGGCTATGAATTGGTGGAGCAGGAGTCCACGGGCAGGTGAATGGATGAAAAATTCCTTGCATTTTGGAAAAATGTATGCTATTCTACTATAGTTGCGAGTAGAGATGTTCCTCTGTTACGGTTGCGATGCACAGAAGTATTAAGAATGTCAACAGGAAGAAGGAGGTCACAAAAGTGAACGATATTATCAAGAAGATCGAGGATGAGCAGTTAAAGTCTGACGTGGCGGATTTCCGCGTGGGCGATACTGTCCGGGTACATGCCAAGGTTATCGAGGGTTCCAGGGAGCGTATCCAGGTATACGAGGGCACCGTGCTGAAAAGGCAGAATGGCGGCGCAAGGGAGACCTTCACCGTGAGAAAGAATTCCAACGGCGTAGGCGTTGAGAAGACCTGGCCGGTGCATTCCCCCATTGTGGACAAGATTGAGGTGGTTCGCAGGGGTAAGGCGAGACGCGCGAAGCTGTTCTATCTCCGGGATAGAGTGGGCAAGGCTGCCAAGGTAAAAGAATTGGTGAAATAGTTCATTGATGAAGAATCGGGAGAACCCTGTCTTGGACAGGGTTCTTTTTGCGCTGCCTGATACTGTGAGCGGCGAAGCCGTGAATGGTAACCTTTTTGCGGGTCTTCGCATATAATAGACAGAAAGGGAAAAAACGGAGTAACATATGGCAACTGTAATGATTGATGCGGGACACGGAGGATATGATGCCGGTGCTTCTTACAATGGAAGATTGGAAAAGGATGACACCTTGAATCTGGCTCTGGCAGTGGGAAACATTTTGGAGAATGCAGGGGTTGACGTGCTGTATACCCGCACCACGGATGTGTATCAAAGTCCTAATGAAAAGGCAAATATTGCCAACCGCAGCGATGCTTCCTATTTCATCTCTATTCATAGAAATTCCAGCCCCAATCCCGGCACTTATTCCGGGGTGCAGACGCTGGTGTATGCGGATGCGGGCATTCCGGCTCTTTTCGCCCAGAATATCAATGCGGAACTGGAAAAGGTGGGATTTGCCAATCTGGGAACTTCGGTGCGTCCCAATCTGGCAGTCCTTCGGGGGACGGATATGCCGGCTGCATTGGTGGAAGTTGGATTTATCAATACAGAGCAGGACAACAATCTCTTGGACCTGAAGTTCCCGGAGACTGCCCAGGCCATTGCCAATGGAATCATGCAGACCATCGGAGGAGGGGCTGGCGTGGAGGCAAATGACGTGTCCCGCTACAGCGTGGAAACCGGCGTGTTCATGCATCATCGCAATGCGGAGAATCTGGCGAGAAATATGCAGGAGGACGGATATGAGTCTATGATTGAGCCGGTGAATACTTGGTATAGGGTGCGCCATGGCAAGTTTGAGAATTTATCCGATGCGAAAAAGCGGGAGCAGGAGCTTTTCGAGCAAGGATATGAAGCCAGAGTGATTTCCTATTAAGCGAATGCCAAAAACTAAAATTTTTGTCGTTCGCTTTAGAAATTGCTGTGAATAGTTACCAAAAATACAAAAAAACTTAAAAATATCCCAAAAATGCTTGCATTTTGGGAAATCAAGTGCTAATATTTCATATGGTAGTATATTGTTAAAGTAGGAAGAGTGGTCGAGCAGACCACTCTTTCTGCATGATGGCAGAAGAAAAGAGGTAGTGTATTTGTCAAGACGGGAAGAGTATGAGGCCAGGGCGGAGAAAATGCTGCAGCCCTTGATGGAAGAGCATCATTTTGAACTGGTGGATGTGGAATACGTGAAGGAGGCCGGCAATTATTATCTGCGGGCATACGTGGACAAAGAGGGAGGCATCACGCTGGATGACTGCGAGCTGGTGAACCGCACCTGGAGCGACATGATGGACGAGGAGGACTTCATTGAGGAAGCCTATATTTTGGAGGTGAGTTCTCCGGGATTGGGAAGACAGCTGAAGAAGGAGAAGGATTTTCGGCGAAGCATCGGGGAGGATGTGGATGTGAAGTTCTACAGCGGGAGAAAGCTTCCTCTGGGAAAGAATGGAAAAGAGATTTCCGTGAAAGAGATTACCGGCACGCTGAAAGCGTTCACCAAGGAGGAGATTACGCTGGAGACAGATTTTTCATCTGAATACGTGATACCCAGGTCCGAAATTTCCACGGTAAAGTTGACGATAGATTTTTAAATCATAGGAGATGAGAAGGAGGAATTAAGAAAATGGCAGCGAAGAAGAAGGCAGCACTGAATGACCGCACGGAATTGATTATGGCGTTGGATGCTCTTGAGAAGGAAAAGCAGATTGACAAGGACATTATCTTGGAGGCAATTGAAAATTCTTTGTTGGCGGCCTGCAAGAACCAGTATGGAAAGGCAGATAATGTCAAGGTGAGCATAGATCGGGATACGGGTGCAATCGGCGTATATGCGGAACTGAACGTGGTGGAAGATGATTTGCTGGAAGACGACGTGTTGGAAATAGGTGTTACCGAGGCCAGGCTAAAGTACGGCGATGTGGAAGTGGGAGACGTGGTCCGCAAGGAAGTCACGCCGAAGAACTTCGGGCGGATTGCGGCGCAGAAGGCGAAGCAGGTGGTGGTTCAGAAAATCCGGGAGGAAGAACGGAAAGTCCTCTATATCCAATATTTGGAAAAGGAGCGGGAAGTAGTTACGGGCGTGGTGCAGAGATACAGCGGCAGGAATGTGTGCTTTCAGCTGGGGAAGGTGGATGCCATCCTGCTGGAGAACGAGCAGGTGCCGGGAGAGCGCTTTCGCCCAACGGAGCGGGTCAGGCTGTATGTAGTGGAAGTGAGGGAGACGACCAAAGGCCCCCGCATTACCGTATCCCGTTCCCACCCGGAGTTCGTTAAGCGGCTCTTCGAGGAGGAGGTCACGGAAATCCAAGATGGCGTGGTGGAGATCAAGAGCATTTCCAGGGAGGCGGGAAGCCGCACGAAGATAGCCGTGAGTACCAATGATCCCAACGTGGATGCGGTGGGCGCCTGCGTGGGAATGAACGGAAGCCGTGTCAGCGCCATCGTAGATGAGCTGAGGGGAGAGAAGATTGACATTATCAGCTGGAGCGATACGCCGGAGATATTGATTGAGCATGCGTTGAGCCCTGCGGAAGTTACTTATGTGGAGGCGGACGAGGAGGAAAAGACAGCCAGGGTAATCGTTCCGCCGGACCAGCTGTCCCTGGCCATTGGCAAGGAGGGGCAGAATGCAAGGCTGGCTGCGAAATTAACCGGCTATAAGATAGATATCAAGTGCGAGGACTAATACGCTAATGTGGGAATGGAAGATAAAGCGAACGCAGTTCGCTTCGCAAATTTGGCCTTCGGCAAAGCGCAGCGCATGCGCGTTCAAATTTGCAGGCAACAGAAAGGCATAGGTGTTTTTATGGGAGCAAAGCAGATGCCGCCGAAGAAGAAAAATCCCATGCGGCAGTGTACGGGATGCGGGGAGCGGAGAGAAAAGAAGGAGCTGATCCGCATCATACGCACGCCGGAGGGAGAGATTCAGGTGGATTTTACAGGCAAGAAAAATGGAAGGGGCGCATATATATGTAATTCAGTGGATTGTCTGAAACTTGCCCAGAAGAAGAAATCTTTGGAGCGCTCGCTAAAGATCACCATTCCGGAGAGCATCTATCAGGAACTGGCAAAGGAGATGAGAAGCAAGAATGAAGACGGATAAAGTTCTCGGCATGATCGGGCTGGCGCAGAGGGCCGGCAAGGTTGTCAGCGGAGAGTATATGACGGAGGAAGCGATCAGGAACGGTTCGGCAAAACTAGTGATAATTGCTTCGGATGTCTCGGAAAATACCAGAAAAAAGTTTTCGGATAAATGCACCTATTACGATGTGCCTCTGAGAGAATATTCCGACAAGGAATCTCTGGGACATGGGATAGGGAAACAGTTTCGAGCTTCTCTGGCGGTAACTGATCAAGGTATGGCACAGGCGATATTGAAGAAAATGAACTAGGAGGTCATAGAGCGTATGGCAAAAATGAAGATTTATGATATAGCAAGAAGTTTACAGGGGCAGTTCCCGGACTTGAAGAGCAAGGATTTGATCGAACTGCTGAATGCCAATGGGTTTCAGGCAAAGAGCCCCCAGAGCAGCATTGAGGATGATGCCATCGGGTTTCTCTTGATGTACTATAAAAAGAAGGCGGCTGGAGAAAAGGCGGAGAAGAAGAAATCCGAGAAGGCAGTTCCGAATAAGGAGGCTGTCCAGAAGGAATCCCCCCAGAAGGAAAAGGCTCCGAAAAAGCAGGTGGAACAGAAGGCGCAGCCTGGGACGGAGGAAAAGAAGGCGGTTGCTGAGAAAGAGGAGGCGGTTGCCAGGAAAGAGGAGGCAAAGCAGCCTGATGCGGAAAAGAAGCAGCCGGAGAGCAAGACGGAAAAGAAGGAGACGGCTAGCAGGGATGTGACGGAGAAGGATGCGCCGGCGGCAGAAAAAAAGCCGGATAGGCGGGAGAACGGCCAGAAGGGCGAAAAAAGACAGGGCGGTTCTGAGCGCAAAGAAAACCGTGGGGGCGAAAACCGAAATGGCCGGGGAGAGAATAATCGCAGCGGAAGAGATGGCGAAAGGGACGGCAATCGGAATGACGGCCGCAGTGGAAACAGAAACGGAAGAGACGGCGGAAAGGACGGCAATCGGAATGACGGCCGCGGCGGAAACAGAAACGGAAGAGACGGTGGAAGGGACGGCAATCGGA
>CATKZA010000046.1 GCA_949841235.1 uncultured Clostridiaceae bacterium | reverse complement strand
CCGCCTGACCAAATTAAAGTCATCATCCAGAATCTCTATAGCCCTGGGCTTGGTAGGGTCACGGCGGATAAATCCGTTTTTTTCCAGAGTTTCCAGATGGGAATGCACGGAGGATGTGGACTTTAGATGCACCGCATCGCAAATTTCCCGCACTGCGGGAGGATATCCCTTTGCCAAGATCTCCTGCTTGATGTATGTCAAAATCTCTTCCTGCTTCTTCGTAATCTTTCCTTCTGCCATATTTAACCTCATTTCTGCGCTGACCATGCACATTATTTATGTTTTATATAGCATATCACATCCACTGACATATGTCAAACAGATGTTCGATTTATTTCCGCACAGGAAATTGCTCATAGCGTAATGTTATGCCAACCAAGAGCGCGCCGGCGTTTTCTTTTTCTATCCAAGTGCCTCCGGCGACACCACTCTTCCGTCGCTCCAGATGCGCTCCAAGTCATAAAAAAGCCTATCTTCCCGATTAAATACATGCACCACCACGTCGCCATAGTCCAGCAACACCCAGCTGCTGTTCCGATTCCCCTCGATGCGCTTCACCTGGTAGCCTGCCTGATTCATTTTCTCCTGCACATTTTCCATCAGCGCATTGATCTGGGGCTGGCTTCCGCCATTGGCGATAATAAAATAATCCGCCATAACGGAAATATGCCCGATCTCCAATATCTTAATATCTTCCCCCTTCTTTTCATCCAACGCCTGATACACGATTCTCGCCATCTCTTTGCTCATATTCTACCTCGCTTCCATTTTATAAAAGTCCATGCTATTCATGGCTTCGCCGCTCATAGCAGCCAAAACCATTTTCAATGCAAACACATTGTTAATATCATCTGCGCTCCCACGCTTCCCGATAAAAATCATAGGCATCCACCGTGTAATGGTCTAATGTCCCCTCCTCTCCGTCCCTTTCCCGCAGATAGGACAGGGTATGGTAAAGGATCAGATACACCGCCTCGTCCAAATCACGGAATGCCGCCCGGCGAACTTCCTCCATGTGGGGCAGCATCTTCCTCCCCGGCTCGATAGAGTCCGCTATGAAAAGAATCTTTTCCAGGCCGCTCATCCCCGGCTTGCCCGTGGTATGCCAGCGAATGGCCGAAAGCACGCCCTCCTCCTCCACCCCATAGCGTTCCCTGGCAAAATATGCGCCCACCTTTGCATGGAGCAGGGAGGGATTTGCCTGCTCCGTCTCGCTATAGCGCATGCCATTCTTCTTGCAGATGGACAGCATTTCCTCCCCGGACAAATGCTTGGCGCAGTCATGCAGCATCCCCGCATAACCTGCCAATTCCAAATCCTCACCAAAGCACATCGCCATTGCCTGAGCCGTATAACGCACCCCCAGCGTATGCTGGAACCTCTTCTTCCTCAAAACATGTTCTAATTCTTCCTGTATCTCCTCTAACGTCTTCTTCATCATTATCCTCCATTCTGAGAACATTCTTGTTCGAGAAACCCCACGAGAGAAACTGCAACCGCAGTATTTTTCACACGAACTCCCCCTGCTGGTAACAGCCCGTCTTTACAATATACCGATACACGCTTGGAGGAAGACACTCCTCCACAGATTCCCCCCTGGCTATCCGCTCCCTGATCCCGCTGGAACTCATGTCCATCCAGGGCATGGGGATCACTCGAATCTCTCCCCCGAACCGTTCCATCAGCATGTCTGCCCGCTCCTTCATCTGATTCTCGCTCATCCCATCCCTGGAAAAAGCAAGAATCCTGGCATGGCGCAAGATTTCCTCCGGCTCATACCACTTTTCAAAATAAAAAAGGGAATCTCCTCCCAGAATGAAATACAACTCCTCCTCCGGCTGCTCCTTCTGAAACAGGGAAAGGGTTCGGGCGGTGTAGGTAACCTCCTGACGGCGAAATTCAAAATCTGAGAAATAAAAGCCATCCTCCCCGGCCACTGCCAGTTCCACCATCTCCCTGCGGATATTCTCCGGGGAAATATTCCTGCCCATTTTATGAGGCGGTATCTTAGATGGCATGAAAAGCACCCGGTCCAGCCCCTCCGCCTCCATGGCTCGCCGTGCCATGGCGAGATGGGCTCGATGTATGGGATCAAAGGTGCCGCCCAAGATTCCTGTCTTACCCATGCCTTGCAGTCCGGCCCTTCTGACCTCTCTGGATGGCCTTGGCCCTTCCCTGCCCTGCACCCCCAGACCTAGTCCCATTCCTTTCCCCGCTTCTGTAAAACTTCTTGCCTGTTGCCTTGGCAGAACCCTTTCCTGTTGCCCTAGGGGAATCCTTTCCTGACACCCTGGCAGAATCCCTTCCTGTTGTCCTGGCAGAATCCTTTCCTGACACCTTGGCAGTTCCCTTTCCTGTTGCCCTGGCGGAATCCCTTCCTGACACCTTGGCAAACTCTTTTCCTGATGCTTTGGCAGATTTTTTCCTGTCCCGCAGCCCATTCCTTTTCCTCTCCGGCTTCCCTGCCTCCCTCTTGGCATTCTTCTTGTATAGCACAATCTTTTTCCCAATTACCTGAACTACCTGGGAGCCGGTGCGCTGGGCAATCACTTCCGCCAGTTCCGCCGGATCGTCCCCGCAATTCTTTAACACGCTGATCTTAATCAGTTCCCTGGTCTGCAACGCCGACCTGATTGCCTCTACCTGTGCCGGAGACAGGCTGGACTTTCCGATCTGGAAGATGCTGTCAATCTTCATTGCCTGAGCCTTTAAAACCGCCCTCTCTTTACTTGTCATATCTCTCCTCTTTCTGTGCAAGTCTACGACTTCAAATGCAATGTCATCATTCACGTCTTGGATGATTGCTCCGCTGTGAATAGCAGCAATGCATTTTCCTTCTGAAATGTTATTTTATAATAATCTTCCCATTCCGTCAACAATTCCAAGTTACTTATCATATTTCTCTGTCTTCTCTAATATATTATTTCATAATGTTCGCACAAAAAGTGCAAAGTTTTGCCAGGCTCGCAATGACCTCGCCAAGAAAGGCTATAGTCTGCACCCAGATGCTTCAAGAAAGCATCTGGAAGAATGCATTACGGCGTTCTTTCAATCAGCAATATTTTATCAAAGGGGGATAAATACATGAAAAGTCTCTGCAAAAAATACGGTAAAAAAATACCGGAAGAATCCAATATCTGCGAGAATAAATGCAATAGGATGGGTAAGGGCAAGTCCAAAATGTCACTGGTCATGGGAGCCGGCATCTGTGCCGCACTATTCATCACCGGGATTATGGCTGCCTTATTTGCCACAGGCAGCATTGGCAATCAAGGCAAATCGATGCAGACCATTTCTTATACGAATGCGAAGCCCATTCAGGAAGCAAAAAAAGAACAGACAGCAAACCGGAATCAGGAGAATGATGCGGCCCTCCCCATCACTGCCAAATCCGCCGTGCTTATAGAGAATAGCTCAGGCAGGATTCTTTATGAGAAGAATAAGGACAAAGAAGTAATTCCCGCCAGCATCACCAAAATCATGACGCTTCTTCTGATCTTTGATGCCCTGGATGAACATAAGATTTCCCTGAAAGATCAAGTCACCGTCAGCGATTATGCGGCAAAGATGGGAGGCTCTCAGGTTTTTCTGGAGCCGGGGGAAACCCAGACCGTCAAGGATATGATCAAATGCATCAGCATTGCCAGCGCCAACGATGCCGCAGTGGCCATGGCGGAATTTGTGGCCGGCTCCGAGCAGGAATTTGTGAAACGGATGAATGCCAAGGCCAAGGAATTGGGCATGCGCCACACGCGCTTTAAGAACTGCAACGGCCTGGATGACACCATCAAGAGCGGTCATTACAGTAGTGCCTACGACGTAGCGCTGATGAGCCAGGCACTGGTCACCAAGCATCCCGATATCACGAAATATTCCACTGTGTGGATGGACGAAATCACCCACAAGACCAAAAAAGGGGAGTCCGTTTTCGGGCTTACCAACACCAATAAGCTGATCCGCACCTATGACGGAATCACCGGGCTAAAGACCGGCTCCACCTCCAAGGCAAAATACTGTCTGTCCGCCACTGCCAAGAGGGGGGGCATCAGTCTTACCGCCGTGGTGATGGCGGCTCCCGACCACAAGGTCCGTTTTTCCCAAGCGGCATCCCTGCTTGACTATGGCTTTGCCAACTGCTCTAATTTTCGTGACAAGAAGGACGGCATCCCCTTAAAAGAACAGCCTGTCAAGGGAGGCACCAAGACAAAGGTCATATCCCGGGTGGAAAAAGATTTCTCCATCACTCTGGTGGGGGAGGAAAAGCCGGAGGACCTTACACGGAAAATCGCCTATCGCAAGAATCTGTCCGCCCCTGTCAAGGAAGGGGAAGTTATCGGCTCCGTCACTTATCTGATGGGGGAAAAGCCCATCGGAGAAATCCCCATCCACGCCGCTGAAACCATCAAAAAAGCCACCTTCCTGGACTATGTAAAAAAAGTGTACCAGAGATTCGTTTTTAATTAAAAAAAGGTGCTTTCGCACCTTTTTTATTCCTTGCTCTCAAATGTGCCATACTTGAAATTGCCTTTTCCATCATACTTAAAGACAAATTTATTCAAGGCATCCGCATTGGTAGTGGTGGTATACGTAGTACTGGTTCCATCCGTCATCATCAGGCAGGAACCCACTGACACCTCCCCATTGAAAGCGCTTCTGTAATATCCCTCCAAGGGAATCTGGAGCTGGTGAATCTCCGTGGTTCCCATGGTTACCACGGAAGTGATATACTGCAAGATCTGGTCATTGTCCAAATCCGTCTTCACATGCTTCAATAATTTATTGGCAATCTTAACCCAGTCCGGCATGGGCAGAGACTTCACCTTAGAGAACACTGCCTTCATCACCGTTCTCTGCCGCCAGGTCCTACCATAATCATCCCGCAGCCCGTTGACCGTGGTTCCCTTCTTTCGGATGCGACAATATCCCAAGGCCTGGTGACCATTCAGCGTCTGCTTTCCCACCTTCACGTTTCTGTATTTCTTCTTCCTGATGTAATTGGTACTGTTAAGGTATTCCGCCTCGGACTCCGTCACTTCCACTTCTACGCCGTCCACAGCATCCACGATATCCACGAAGGCGCTGAGGCCAATCTCCACATAGCCATCCAGCTTGATATCGAAATTCGTGGCAATGGTCTTATACAGCAGTTCAATCCCTCCGAAGGAAAAGGCGGCATTTAGCTTGTTATGCCCATGCCCCGGTATCTCCACATAATTGTCCCTCATCAGGGAGGCGGTCTTGAGCACATTGTGCTTCAAATCCATGGTGGCAATAATCATGGTGTCCGTCAATCCCTTGTCATTCTCATACCCCCGATCCCTCCTGGCATCATTGCCAATCACCAGGATATTCACGATATCATTGTCAGAATTTACCTTGATGCCGCTCAGATCCACATTTCTCAACTGGGTGTCATAATCTCTGTTGATCTGGTTCATGGAGTGATTAAACTCTACCTGCACCTTGGCAGCGCCAAAGCCTACCACGGCACTGAGAGTAATAAAAATCCCCATCAAAATCTTTTTCCACATATGTCTTACCTCTTCTTATCGTTTGCCAATCCTCGTTATCATTCCAGCCCCTTGTCTCATTCATAGAAATCAGTGGCAAGTCAAATAGAATAACGACATTCCATCGGAAACAAGCAACGCTTGCCCGAAAAATATTTTACACGATATGAAACCATTATGCAAATCTTTTTTGCGGCACCAAGGATAATCCGACACCATTCATCTATTCATCCTTGTACCGGAACTCCTTCTTCCCATCATATCGGAAGATGAATTTTTTCAAGACATCGGAATTGGCAGAGGTATCCCGCTCCCCCACGCCTCCCGCTGTGGGCACAAGGCTCTCGCTGAGCGTCCCCGGAATATCAGGCAAATCCTTTCCATAGCAGAAATAGCCATTCCTAGGAATCTGCAGTTGATGAATCTCCGTGGTTCCCATGGTAATCACGCTCATCATATAACCATATATGGCATCATTGTCCAAATCCGTAGTCACGCAGTCAAATGCCTTATTCAGCACGCCAATCCACTGGGACTTTGGCTGGCTCTTCATTTTCTGGAATATGGAAGTAAGCACCGTCCTCTGCCGCCAGGTTCTCCCATAGTCATCCGTCAGTCCATTGGCAGTCACCACAGGTTCTCCAATCTTATCTTTCCCCTTTCGGATGCGACAATATCCCAATGCCTGATTTCCATTTAATGTATGTTTTCCCGGCTTTATGTTATGATACTTCTTGCTTACGTAATTGGTACAGTTCAGATATTTCGCCTCCGTCTCCGTAATCTCCAATTCCACGCCGCCCACGGCATCAATCACCCTCTGGAAACCTTTCAGTCCCACCATGGCGTATCCGTCCAGCTTGACATGGAAGTTCTGGGCAATGGTCTTGTACAGATTCTTCACGCCCCCATTGCCAAAGGCCGCATTCAGCTTCTCCAATTCAGAAGTGGATGCATCCACCACCAGCGTATCCCGCATCAGGGTCGTCAGCTTCAGCGCGCCATGCTTTTGATCCAGCGTGGCAATCATCATCGTGTCTGTCAGGCCGTCCGACACGAAGCCGCTCACCTTCTCCTTTCGCTTGTCCGTACCAATCAAAAGAATATTTACAATATCGTCATCCGTTTCTATGTTCAAATCCTTGGGAAGCTCCACGCTCTCCAGCCTGTTATCATAATCCCTCTGAATATGGTTCAGGGAATTGTCCATGGTACTTTTCACGCTGGCCACCCCGAATCCCGCGGCGCCGCTCAATACAAGCAAAATGCCAAAAACTATCTTTTTCCACATAATTTACCCCATTTCTGCAAAATGGACAAGGAGCTTAGAATAAGTTTCCTGCCCCCTTTTGCTTTGTTATTAACTGCCCCCTCAAAATCAGCCAGCAGTCATATCATTTACAACAGCGCCCCCAGTATACCATCTTTTTGCCACGAATACAACTTTTCATTCCAAGGAATCATTGACGAAAAATGTCATCTCCGCTATAATAGCAAAGGCACGGTGCAACCGTAGTTTTGCCAGGCTAGAAATAACCCCGCCAAGCATGGCTACGATCTGCACCAAGATACTTAATGAAAAGCATCTTGGTGCAAATAAGCAATTTCCTAAACATAAAAAGAGTGCGCTGCATCCTTAAAAAGCACAGGGAGCAGAACGCATGGAAAAAGGAGGCAGCATATGGCTAAAGGCGCTGGAAAAAATAATTGGGCACTGTTTTTATTACTATTGGCAGGAATTGTCCTGGGCAGTTTTATCGCTCAGGCCACCGCCGGGATCTCCGCCCTCTCCTGGCTGAATTACGGGCAGCATTTCGGAATGACATCCCCATTCAGGCTGGATCTGGGCATCATGGTACTGAGTTTTTCCCTCTCCGTCAAAATTACCATCGGGAGCATCCTGGGCATCATTATCGGCATCATCATTTACCATTTTATCTAAGATTTACAAGAATAGCGTTAGCATGCCAGGCTAACGCTATTCTTGTTTTCTATAGATATCCTCGTCCTGTTCGGAACTGCAAATTTTACTGCATAAGTCCAGTACCAAGCGGCAGCCCAGCCGTCAAGCTTGCTTGTAAGGATGTACTGACATTTGGTACGACAACAGGTATGATGCAATAACATAAATAAGCATGTTGCTTATTTATGTTTGCAATCGCCCGGATTGCGAATGCCTGTTAGGATTGCGAGAATGCGAAGCATGAAGCAATCCGTGGACTTATCTATGTGGTGTTGCCTGCAAAGCAGGCATGTCAGTTACTGCATAAGTCCAGTACCAAGCGGCAGCCCAGCCGTCAAACTTACTTGCTTTCCCTGTAATAATTGATCAGGCATCCCTTGGTGATAATATCCCGCTCGTCATTTGTCAGATCCCCCAGCCTCAGGGTAAATTCCTTCATATCCTTTCCCACCACATAGGCTTTGATCTCGTCATTCTTCTCCTCAACCGCCTTCTTGATATCCTTCACGAAGATATAATCCCCATTCTCGAAGGGAATCTCTCCCGGATAGAGGAAGGGAAGCATTCCCCAGTTAATCAAGTTGGAGCGATAACGCTTGGTGGCATACTCCTCCGCAATATTGGCCAGGCCACCCAGCACTTTCTGGCAGGATGCCGCCTGCTCCCTAGCGGAGCCGTCCCCCGGCTTCACTGCGTACACCATGCTGCCAATCTGGGTCTCCTCCGGCCTCACGTCAAATTTCTCCTGAATCTTCTCAAAGACTTCCTTGGCCTCCGGCAGTGCCGCAAAGATATCCTCCCCTGCAACTCTGGCCTTCTCTCCCAGCTGGACAGCCTTGGCTTTCCCCACATACTCCGGATCCTTTCTGGACAGGGTAAATTCTGCCAGTCCCAGAGGATTGGAGCGGAAGGAAGAAGTCTCGCCGGATGGAATCAATTCGTCGGTGGTGGTCACCGGATCATGAATCTCAGAGACCACCTTGATCAAGATATTGTCTGTCAGCGCAGACATTTCCGGCCAGTCTTTGATATTGGGGCCAAACTTGATCTCCTCGCCGGGATCCGCCTTGCCCACCCCGTCATAGATTCTGTTCTCGTAAATTGTCTTGTCAAAGAAATACTTCGGCCCCGTGTACGTGATATCCATATCCGTAGCCGGGGTGAGGTAGCCCTTGTTCGCCGCAGTGGCCGCAATGGAGCGGGCATCCATCAGCGCCACGGAAGAAATCTGCCCATTCTGGATCTTGGAACCCTCCCTGTTGGGGAAGTTCCTGGTAGAATGGCGGATGCTGAAAGCATTGTTTGCCGGCGTATCCCCGGCACCGAAGCATGGTCCGCAGAAGGCAGTCTTTACAATGGCTCCCGTTGCCATCAGGTCAGCCAGCCGGCCATTCTTCGCCAGTTCCATATAAATTGGCGTAGATG
>CATKZA010000045.1 GCA_949841235.1 uncultured Clostridiaceae bacterium | reverse complement strand
GCTATTTGCCTGGATGGGAGGAAAATATTTTCTGCTGGGGCTGGCGGCAATATCCCGCTCCCTTTCCGGGGCATGCGCCCTGATGGGAATGGGGGCGCTTGGGATTGGCGGAGGAATCCTGATTTTTACCGGTATGATTTTGCTGGATAGATGGCTGCTTTCCAGAGGAATACAGCTGATACAGAAATATACGATAAAAGGAGGAGAAGGATGAAACCTATATTAAAAATTTTGGGAATAGCCGGAGCAGCATTTTGCTTATGCGGATTATCCATGCTGGGAATCGGCTATGCAACCGGCGGTGCCGATTATATCAAGCCGCAAAGATTAGATTTAAAAAGCCTGTCCCTTCCGGCAAAGAAGGAGCAGACAAAAGAAACTAAGATTTCATCCAGCCAAGCCCCAGACGAACATATCCCTGGCTGTTTCAAGCTGGATGACACACCGCTGGCTTCCATAGACAGCATCACAGCGAATTTATCCTGCATTGATTTTCGGATAAAGGAATCAGAGGATCATAAATGTCATCTGTCCTATGAGCTGTATTGCCAAAATAAAGAAACTCCTCTTACCTACCAGGTAAAAAATGGGATGTTAATTTTAGAGGAGAATGGGTTTAAGGAGATTGCTTGGAAAGGATATGTAAAGGATTTATGGGATACGGACGATTATCCCTCGAAGCCCAGTATCATTACACTTTATGTACCGTCAGAGACCATATTGAAAAGCAGTACTTTAAATATGGGAAATGGAGATTTGATGATACAGGATCTTCACTGTGATAATATGATACTGGAATCCGAGGATGGAGATATGTTTATACAGGGCTCTGGCAAAAATATCTCTGTCAAAACCCAAGATGGGGATATCAGCCTTTCCGGCTTTCAGGAAATGCAAAAACTGCAAATTGATACAGTGGACGGGGATGTGAATATTTCCAACTTTGATGATGCACAAAGGATGCGGCTGTCAACTGTAGGAGGTGACATCTCTCTATCCAATTTGAATGCGGCAGATGAATTATCCATTGACACGGAGGACGGTGATATCCATGCGGCTGCCCTCACTGTTTCTAAAAATGCAAATATGAATACAACTGACGGCGATGTAGATATTTCCAAGCTGAATGTCATAGGAAATTTGAAGGTTGCCGCCATATGCGGGGATGTATCCATGCAGGCCCGGAAGGAATGCCTGCAAAGTCTGGGGATCATACTGGAGTCCGAGGAGGGGGATATTTCAGCAGCAAGTTCCCTGGGAGGCAAAAAAAATAATCAAAATGACGGCACGCAATATCAAAAGCAGGGAATAGGCAACAGCCATTTGACGGTATCTACGGAGGATGGCGATATTGCATTAAGGTAAGGGGGAATGAAATATGAAGCGAGTAATGAAAGCAATGCAATTCGTCATGGTAATGTTTATCTGTATGTGCGGATTCTGCTGTGTATCAGGCAGGCAGAGTTCTGCTGCAAAAACCTACACTTATAAATTGAAGGAAAAGAAACTGGGAAAAGTGCAAGGGTTTGAAGCAAATTTAGAGTATCTTGATTTATGCATAAAAACCTCGAAGAAGCCATATGCTTACTTATCCTATGAAATTCCGTGCAAGAATCATAAAAATCCTTTTTCTTACAATATAAGAAATCATGTACTTTACTTAAATGAATCGGGCCTAAAGGAACCTTCCTGGAACGATTTGATAGGAAAGATGAAAAAAAGTAAAAAGAAATATTATTTCGCGAGTTATGTAACCCGGGTGACGCTTTATCTTCCATCTCATTCAATGATAAAGACTGGCTGTGTAAATATGAAATATGGCGATTTTTATTTATCAGCCAAGAATCTTCAATGTCAAAAGCTGAATATTAAATTAGGGGATGGAGATGCCTCTATTGCAAATACCATCGTACCGGGACAGTTGAATATCAATTTGACAAAGGGAGACCTGGCCACTGCTCGGTGTAAAATTTCAGGAACTGCACAGTTTCATCTGAAAGATGGGGATTTCGCTGCCAAAGACTTGCATGTATCGGGAAAAACCATGATAGATACCAGAAACGGAGATATCACTATTAAAAATATCTCGGTTTCTGGAAATATGCAGGTTAACACTGTCAATGGCGATGCCTTTATACGATTACGGAAAAATTGCATAAAGGCCTTACATATCGCTGTGGACACAAAATCTGGCGATATGGCTGTGAAATCTCCTGTAAGGGGCGGAAAGAAAAAAAGGGGGAAATACAGAAAAACCGGCAAGGGAAATGCGCACCTGAACATTATTACCAAATCGGGTGATATCGTATTAAAATAACAAATTCCTGCTGGCTTGGAACTTCTTTTTTCTTGTTATTTTATAGCGGAGCAGTTATAATTGACAGAGAAATCCCGTGGGGAGGAAGATGCATGGAGTACAGGGAAATACTCAGTGAGATAGAAGCTATTTGCAGGAAGAATCATGTCGGGGAGTTGTTTTTGTTTGGCTCCTATGCCACAGGCACGCAGACGGATACCAGCGATATTGACATCATTGTAAAGGGCGCAGAGGATATTGGATCTTTGCGAGAAGAGATTGCAGAGATTAAGACATTGAAGAAAATCGATGTTTTTGATTATGACAGATGCAGAAATGAGCATTTATTGGAGGCGATGAATCGATATGGACAGAAAATATATTGAGAGGTATCATAGTTTCTGCGCTTCGCTGGAATCTTTGATGGGGGCGAGGAATCGGGATTTGGATGATGCGTTCGTGATGAGCGGCACGGTGCAGAAATTTTCCCTGACATTTGATATCGCATGGAAGGTCATGAAGGATATTATTGTGAAGTATCATCAAATCAATGATTTTGCAACGGGATCGCCCAGAGAAACGCTTCGTATCGCATTTAGCGTGAAGCTGATTGGGGATGATCGGTGGATGAATATGCTGGGGGATTGGAACGAATTGACCCATGACTATGATGGCACGATGGCCAAAGAGAAGGTGCATGTCATCGTGGAGGAATACATTCCGCTTTTTATAGAGTTTAGGAAAGTGACAGAGAGGTTCTGCTAAATATGCGTGTGCTACCTGTGGCTTAATTGTTTATACCGCAGGGCGGCATGTCTGGAGGGGTGAAAGGATGGCAGAGACGATTTTGGTGGTGGATGACGAGGAGGAGATCGGGGAACTTCTGGAGGCATACTTGTCCAACGAGGGCTTTCGCGTCCTGGTGTGCCGGGATGCCGGGGAGGCATTGCGCCGGGTAGAGGAAGAGGTGATTGATCTGGCGCTGCTGGATGTGATGCTGCCGGATATGGATGGGTTTGCCCTGTGCAAGACCCTTCGGAAGAAGTGGTTTTTTCCTATTATCATGCTCACGGCCAGGGTGGAGGATAGCGATAAGATTATGGGCATGGCTCTTGGCAGTGACGACTATATCACCAAGCCTTTTAATCCCATGGAGGTGGCGGCAAGGGTTCGGGCCCAGCTTCGCAGGGCGGGGCGGTATAACCTGGCGGGAAGGCAGGAAGCGGAGGTGCGGGAAGAGCGGTATGATATCCGGGGGTTGGAAGTGGAGGTGAAGAATCACCGCTGCCTGCTCTATGGGGAGGAAGTTTCCCTGACGCCCATGGAGTTTTCTATCTTGCTGTATTTATGCCGCCATCGGGGGGAAGTGGTTTCCTCAGAGGAATTGTTTGAGGCGGTGTGGCAGGAGAAGTATTATGATTCCAATAACACGGTGATGGCCCATATCGCCAGGCTTCGGGAGAAGTTGAAGGAGAATGCCAGGAAACCGAAATTTATCAAGACCGTGTGGGGAGTGGGGTACAAGATTGATGAAGAGTAAAGAAATAGAATTGAATGGGAGCAGAGAATCCAGGGTGAAGAAAACTCTTTCCGGGCAGATGCTGCAAAGGCTTTCCGGACAGATACTGGCTTTTCTGGCAGTGACTGGCGCAATGGCCGTCATCATGTATTTCTGGGTGCGCAGCCAGATTTGGTACGCCGATGATTTCTGGTATCCATTGCTCCATGACATGCATCAGAACCCCTGGATTTTATGCTCCTTGTTTTTTGTGTGGCTGGTTGCGGGAGTGGGAATTATTTGCTGTCGCATGATTTATCGGATCATTCATTATGTGGATGATATTACGGAGGGAGTCAACCTAATTTACCAGGACACGGAGGAGAGATTGCGGATGCCTCCGGAACTTCTGGTGGTGGAGGAGCAGCTGAATGAAATCCGGGAGAATGTCAGGCATAGCAGGAGGGCGGCCATGGATGCGGAGCAGAGGAAGATGGACTTGATTGTCTATCTGGCCCACGACTTGAAGACACCCCTCACATCCGTGATTGGCTACCTTTCCCTGCTCTCCGAGGAGAAGGAGATTTCGGATGCCCTGCGGGAGCGGTATTTGGGCATTGCCCTTGACAAGGCGGAGCGACTGGAGGAGCTGATCAATGAATTTTTTGACATTACCCGCTTCAATCTATCGGAGATTGCCTTGGAGCGTTCCAGCGTCAATGTATCCAGGATGCTGGAGCAGATGGCATATGAATTTCGCCCCATGTTTCAAGAGAAAAATCTTACCTATCGTCTGGATTTGCAAGAGAATGTAGAGATTTCCCTGGATGTGGACAAGATGAGTCGGGTGTTTGACAATCTATTGAAAAATGCCTTTTACTATAGTTATGGGGATACGGAGATGGTCATTCGCCTGGGGGCGTATGAGGATTGGGAGGGCTTGTCTGGGGAGAGGCCATGCAGGGAGGGGGAGAATGCTGGGGAGTGGAAGCATTATATTTCCTTTGAGAATCGGGGAAAGACGATTCCGGAGGCAAAGACGGAGCGGATATTTGAACAGTTCTTTCGCATGGAGTCCGCCAGGGGCAGCCAGACGGGGGGAGCCGGGCTGGGACTTGCCATTGCCAGGGAGATTGTCAGGAAGCATGGCGGGGAGATGATTTGCGAGAGCCGGGACGAGGTGATTTTGTTCACCATATTTCTTGCCTAGTGTACTAGACTTATGACAGTAAAAAGTCAGAATTTCGTAAGAATTTCATAAGGGAATTTTTAAATATCAAACCGTCCTTCGGTGTAAGATACTTGCATCGGGGGGCGGTTTTTGCCGTGCAGGAATTAACGCATTTAAGTTTGCAGGTACTGGAAAGGTATGGTGGTTTATATGAGAAGTGGGCGAAGTCGGCAGTCGAAATGGATGCTGTTTCCAAGATTGCTTGGAAGAATGATTTTGCTGGTGCTATTTTTTTGCTGCGGGTTTCTTCTGTACAATCTTGCACAGGGACAGTTTTGGCCATTTGAGGGACAGGGCGTGATGCCATATTCCGTTGACAAGGCAAAAGACGGAAGGGACAGTGCGGGTGGTTCGGGTGAGGAAAAGGAGGGGGGAGGGGACGAGGAGGCGTGGCAGTTGATTCTGGTCAACAAGTGGAATCCCATGCCGGAGGATTATCAGGTAGAATTGACGGAACTTTCCAATGGGCAATCGGTGGACAGCCGGATCTATCCCTCTCTTCAGAAAATGTTTGACGATGCCAGGAGCCAGGGAATCTATCCCACGGTGGCTTCAGGATATCGGACGGCAAGGAAGCAGAAGGAACTGATGGATGAAAAGATCGGGGCGTACGAGGCGGAGGGCTGTACCAGGGCAGAGGCCACAAGAAAGGCGAAGAAATGGGTGGCAGTGCCTGGAACCAGCGAGCATCAGCTGGGGCTGGGGGTGGATATCAATGCGGACGGGGTGCATTCCAAGGGGAAGGAAGTGTATGACTGGCTGGAACGCAATGGCTATCGGTATGGTTTTATCCATCGGTATCCTGAGGATAAGACGGAGGTTACCGGCATCAGCAATGAACCTTGGCATTATCGCTACGTGGGCGAGAAGGCGGCGAAGGAAATCCGCCGTCGGGGCGTGTGCCTGGAGGAGTATCTGGAAGAGGATGGCGATAGCGCGGGCGAAAAGAAATAGATGGTGACGATGGACGAAAAGGAGGAGGATTGAGATGGAATACGTGGAGGAAAGGGACTTTAGGAAGAGGGGTTCAGAGAAGGGACATGCAGAGGAGAGAGTGTTTGGGAAGAGGGATTTAGAGGGAAAATGCGAGGAGAGGGAACAGGTGAAGGAGGGATGGCAACGAGGGACGAAAAGAAATCTTCTTATAAGAACTGCATTGGCATGTTTGGCTGTCGTAGCGTTGTTGGTTCCGGGGAGATTATTCTTTGGAGAGGTGAGGGGATTTCTGGGGACGGGCGGTATGGAAATCCTATCGGAAGAGGAGCAGACTTCTGATAGGCTGGTGCCTGGTGAAATCCCCCTCTATCTCCAGAAGGACAGGCGGTGGAGGAAGGAACGGTATGGCAGTGATATCATGGGGGTTACCGGGTGCGGGCCTACTTGCTTGAGCATGGTGCTGTGCGGTCTGCGTCGGGATGAGGAATGGATGCCTGCAAAGGTTGCCAGAGAGGCGGAGCGGGCGGGATATTATGTCGACGGCGTTGGCTCTTCCTGGTCGCTGATGACGGAGGGGGCGGCCGGGTTCGGGCTTGAGGCGGAGCAGCTGCCATTACAGGAAGGGGTGATTCGGGGAAGGCTTGAGGAGGGGCATCCCATTATCTGCACCATGGGGCCGGGAGATTTTACCGATGCCGGGCATTTTATCGTGCTGGGAGGCATGGATGCGGAGGGGAATATTCAGGTGAAAGACCCCAACAGTCGCTCAAACAGCGAGAGGGTCTGGAATTTGGGGCAGCTGATGCCCCAGATGAAGAATCTGTGGGCATATACCTATAGCTGCCATAGTGAGCGGTAGTGAAGGACGCTGCTTTTGCGTTTTTCTTAATCATAATAAGGTGCGATTGTAGTTTTTGCAGGAAAGGTTTTTTGCCGGCATGGAAAGATTTCGCACCTTTTTTTCCTGTCTATTTTTTTATATAATTGTATGTAACTTTTTTAATTGTTTCCTGTCAAATAGGATGAAGGGGGATGAAGAACATAGGAAGGAGAGGGCAGATGGAGGATGAAAGGATCGTGTCCCTTTTTTGGGCTAGGAGGGAAGAGGCGATTGCCCATACGAAAAAGAAGTACGGAAGATTGCTTTACTCTGTGGCGTATCGCATTCTCCGCAACAGAGAGGATTCTGAGGAATGTGAGAATGATACGTATTTCAGTGCATGGAACAGCATTCCCCCCAGCAAGCCGAATTCCCTGACAGCCTACCTCTGCGGCATTTGCAGGAATCGGGCAATTAATCGGTATGAATATGATCGGGCAGAGAAAAGGAATGTGGAGATGAAGGAGGTGTTTGAGGAAATGAGGGAGATGGCGGAAGAGGGGGATCAGGTAGAAGATGCATATCAGGCGAAAGAGCTGGGGAGGGCGATTAGCAAGTTCTTGATGGAAAAGAATCAGAGGAAGAGGGGGATTTTCGTGGCGAGATATTATTTTGCCGCATCTTTGGAGGAGATTGCCCAGGCATATGGGGTGAGCCTTTCGGCGGTGAAGACATCGCTTTTTCGCATGCGGAAGGAACTGAGGCGTTATTTGGAGCAGGAGGGATGGTATGAATGAGAGGGAGATTTGGGATGCTTTGGGAGATATTGATGACCGCCTGATCGAGGAGGCGGGGAAGCGTCTGGCTGAGAAGGGGGAATTGAAGAAGGCAAGGGAGAGGAGGCGGGATAGAAGGCGCATTGCAATGAGGGCGTGCGGCATGGCGGCCATGGCCGGGCTGGTGATTTTTCTGGGGGCAAGCTATGGGAACATGCCGGAGGAAAGCTATATGCGACTCTCTAAGGCGAAGATTCTCATACAGAGAGCTTCTGATCCTGAAAGACCTGAAAGACCTGAGGGGCTTGAGGTGGCGGCTGACCAGGATGCGGGACTGGCTGGTCAAGATTCAGATTTGACAGACCAGGAATCGGGACTGACGGAGCAGGAGCCGGGAATGGCGGAGGAGAAGAAGGTTGCCGGTGATGATGCGTTCAAATCTCAATCCTCCAGTGAGCTGATAGAGGCTGATGTGAAAATGCGTGAGTTTTTTGAGACATCCATTCGCCAGACGTTGCTGGATCGTGAAGGAGAGAATATGGCGTTTTCTCCTGTAAACCTGTATCTGTCTCTTGGCATGCTGTCTGAGATGGGGGGTGGTCATACCAGACAGGGGATTTTGTCTGTTATGGGCGAGGAGAAGTTGGAGGCTGCCAGAAAACGCTGTATGGGTTTGCAAAGTCTGCTGTGTTGGCGAAATAATACATTTGAATCGGTTTTGGGACATTCTCTCTGGCTGGGAGGGGGGATAGATTACGGGGAAGAGATGGTCGGTGTCTTGGCAGAAAATCATTGCGCATCTGTCTTTCGGGAACCCGAGAGCGGGGGGAGGGCGCAGATGGCGCAATTAGTGGAAAGCTGGATGAATGATTTCCAGGTGCTTTCAACGGAGTGCAGGGTGGGGGAGGAAACTTCCCGAAGTGGTTTTGATTTGCTGTCTGTCGTTTCCTTTGGGGAGAGATGGCGAGAGGGAAAAGGACTTGAGGAGAGGGATGTGACGGAGGCGGAGCGGTATCAATCCGTTGCTTTGGAACTGTCAGCGGGAAGCCGCCTGTCTATCTATCTGCCGAAAGAGGGCGTGGAGGTGGAGGAGATGCTGCGGAAGGACTTGAGGGGCATGCTGTCTGGTTCTCGAGATGGGGAAAATGAGAATGGAGAACATGATTCCGTGCAGGTTTCCCTGCCAAAATTCCAGGTCTCATCTAATCTCGTCCTGACTGATGTGCTGGAAGGAATGGGATTGCAGGATATTTTTCGGGAAGGGAAGGGAGACTTTTCTCCCCTCCTTGCAGAGGAGAGCGGGGAGAGAGGCGCCCATGTGGGGAAAATATGGCAGAGTGGGGA
>CATKZA010000044.1 GCA_949841235.1 uncultured Clostridiaceae bacterium | reverse complement strand
TTTTCTTCCCATCACTATTTTTGACCGTAATCTTTATAACATTCTTTCCGTCTTTTATTTTTTTATTTCCAGAAACCTTTACCGTGGCATGGCTGTCCTCCGCTTCATATGTCAAGGGCAGCTCATCCTTGCTGGTGGAAACCACCCCGCTGTATTTTTCGATATCCGGGGAAAAATCCGGGGTCAGCTGGGTTCCCCGAATCTCCAGAGAGCGCAATTTGGCGGAACCTAAGACATCATTCTGCGCCGCCTTTCCCTTCGGCTCTGCAGAAGGCTTGGCGGAGGGCTTCCCCTCTGACGGCTTTTTCTTGTCCTGATTCTTTTTGCCGGAAGACGGCTTTGGCGATGGCTGTGCCGTTGGCTTCGCCTTCTTCCCCGGCGCCACGGTCTGCATCCCGGGCTGCTGGATCATCATGTTCAGCGCATTGTGGGACACGGACATCTTCGTATTATTTCCATCATCCTCCAAAACATTATACGGCTTTCTCAGTGTAATGCTGGTTCCCCCAGCCTTTCTGGCAGTAAATTTCACAGAATATTTCAACTTGCTGCTACTGGCGGATCGCTCCATATCCAGAATCCGAAAGGCATCGTCATTTCCATGCACCACGCCGCCCCCGGATTCAAAGCGCAGATAATCCAAGTCGTAGGAAAAATAACCCTCAAAGCCCTTGATGGCCTTTGCAGAGCGCACAGTGACGATCACGTAGACCGTATCCCCCACCTGCACCTTGTCATTCTTCGTCTCCACGGTAACGCTGGCACTGGTTGCCTCCGCCCTGCTGCCAAAGGCAAGCATGCCGGAAAGGCAGAGGAAACAAAACACAATCTTCCAAAGCATCCTGCCCATCCCCATTTCCTTCCATGTACTCCGCATTTTCCCGGAAATCCCGCCCCCCCGCAAAATGCATCTTTTCCGTGAAAAACTCTTTCCCACTGACATTTCTCTCTCCATTCTATGCTGATTTTCTGATAATCTGCACCTTATAATTCCGCACGACCCCGCTCTCGGACTTCACCTTGATGGTGTACGTGGTGGTTCCCACTTTCAGACCGGACTTCGTACCCGCACCGGAAACGGTGGAGGTAGCTGCCACCGCCGTGGCAGTCAATTTCACGGAAGTCACGTTATTTGCCACGGTCAGCGTATAAGTCTTGCTGCCATCATCTCCCAGAGTAAATTTCGTCCCCCATGTGCCCGTATCGGAAGTCAGCTTCTTCAAATAATTATTGGGATTCTTCCCCCCGGTAGGCACTTCGCAGGGCTGTTCCGGCATATTATCATACACCGGGATGGAAAATACCAGAGGAATGTCCTTCTTGCCGTCCCCGTAGGCATTTTTCACCTTGGTGGCCTCGCTGTTGGGCGCTTCCACATTGGTCATGTACTGATGATTATATCGGCTGTTCGGCGTCACATTAAACTTTTGCAGATACAGCGTATTCTGTCCCTTATTAATATAATTCTTCCCGATATAGGATGCGCCACCCACGATAGACTTGTGGGGGGAATTCCAAGGACGGGAATAGGTGGTGCCGCTGCTGGCCCATTTCAGACCCTTTGCAATCGCCCCTCCCCCGGCACTGTCGCTGGCTCCGATATTATAGAAATTATAAATCCCTTTGTAGCCCGCCACGTTGCCAGAGACGGAACTGCTCATCTGGGTCGCGCTGATCACTACCTCCTGCTTCACTCTGGATGCCAGATGATAAGGGCTTACGCCCGAGGAAGATGCCGCAGTGATAAATGTCTTGGAATATTTCTCCGACACCTGCTTGCCGGAACTGGTGTATTTATATGACTTATTGTACATCGGCGTATTCTTCAAAATATTTTCCACGCCGGCCTGGGTATGTATCCCCTTCTGGTAGGCCAGATTCTCAAACTGGAAAATACCCCGATCATCCATGAAATTCCGAGGATCCATATAGTATTTCACCGCTTTTTCCGATGCGGCCACCCAAGTCGTTCCATCAAATACAGTGAACTTGTCCTTCGACCAGTCATACGCCCCGGCGGCAGTGGATTTCCAGTCATAAGCCTTGCTGTTCGGCACCAGATTCAGACCCAGTTTGGACTCTGCCTGGATAACCTCATTCCAATCCAGCCCCGTCTTATATGCCTTGTAATCCCAATTCGGGAAATTCCTGTGCAGTGCCACCAGGCGGCTGACATAGGTGGCCGGGAAGCCTTCCCTCTCCAGCCGGGCCTGAAATTCCGCATCCGTCAGTCCCGCCACGTCAGAATTGATGGGAGTGGAAGACGGGGTGACGGTATTGTTATCATCTTCCTTGTCCACGATTTGCAAAAAGCCATATTTATCCTGAATAAATCCATAGACTGTTTTCTTTTTGTAAGTAAGGCGGATTCTAAGGTATTTCTTCCCCCCTACCCATTTCTGCTCCAACAGGGTCGCTTGGTTCTTATTCTTCAATCCCACGGCCCCGCCACCGGAATATACCTTCTTCTTCCCTCCTGGGGCGGTATAGAGGGCAATCTTCTTCTTTGTCGTCTTTACCACCAGGGGAAGCCCCTTCCCACAGGTAAGGTTCACCCGCTTGGATAAAATATACCCTTTCACTTTCTGGGAGGACACGGTAAGGGACACCCGATACCATTTGGTATTTCCCACCAGTTTCTCTGACAGGATTCTCAATTTCCTTCCCTGCTTTAACGACACCTTCTTCCCATTCACCTTAGTTACCGCCCCGGCGGTAGAAGTGGTGGAGCGAAGGCTGGTCTTGCTGCTCACCAGACCATACACCGTGGTAACCACTTTGCCCGTCTGCACCTTCACATAAGACTTTTTCACATAGCCTGTCACATTCTTGCTATTCTGCTTAAACTTGATGTGGTACCAAGAACCACTCTTGCCGGTAACTGTCACGGTAGCTCCATCAGACACCGTTACCGTGGTGCCGCCGGATTTCACTACGCCATAATTCGTTCCCGGGCCTTTGCGCACATTCAGATACCCGCCGTCCACCTTAATCTTGCCGATGGCGGAAGCGGACACCGCCCCATCTTTCCCCGGCTCTCCCAAAAACCAAAACACTATGCCAATGAATACTGCCAATGCGCAAATCAGTATCTTTCTATTTCCCTTCATCCAAACACGCTCCTTGCCAATGTGATGTTGCCTGCAAAGCAGGCATATCAGTTGATAAAGCCTCTCAGTTCATCCACTGTGAAATAGTAATGGGAGTCGCAAAATTCGCAATTCACTTCGATCGTCTCTCCCCGGGCAATCAAATCTTCCAAATCTTTCCTGCCCAGGCTGGCAACCGCCCTGGTCACCCGCTCCTTGGAACAATTGCAGGCATATCGGGTGGGAATGCTGTCAAGAATCTCCACCTCCAGATCTCCCATCAAAGCCCGCACCATATCCCGGGGCATCATTCCCTGCTCCAATAATTCTGTCACCGAGTGAATCCGCTGCAGCGACTGCTCCACAGTGGCAATCACCTCCTCCCGGGCAAAGGGCATCACCTGAATGATAAAGCCACCCGCCTGACGCACATGGTTCTCTCTATCCAAAAGCACGCCCAGTCCCACCGAAGAAGGGATCTGTTCAGATGTAGCATAATAATATGTCAAATCCTCGGCAATCTCTCCCGACACCAGCTGGATCTGCCCATTGTAAGGCTCCTTCATGCCGATATCCCGAATGACGTTTAAGAAGCCCGAACCCAGTGCGCCGGCCACGTCCAGCTTGCCTTTCTCATTGGGCGGCAGGATTACCAGGGGCTGCCTTACATACCCCTTTACGTTTGCTTCGGAATCCGCCGTCACCGTCAATCCCCCGATGGGCCCCTGGCACTGTATCTGCAAGGTGAGGATATCCTGCTCCCCCTTCATCATGCTTCCCATCATGCTCCCCGCCGTGAGAAGCCTTCCCAAAGCCGCCGTAGCCACCGGGCTGGTGTGATGGATTTCCCTGGCCTCCTCCACCAGATTCCTGGTAGTAGCCGCAAATATCCTCAGCTGATGGTTTGCGGCAGTCGCTCTCACAATATAATCTTCTCTCATGCGTCCTCCTTTATCGCCTTCGCTACAAAATATATTCTCTGGCTCTCTTCACTGGGAGGCCTGTCCGTCAGCGCCTCGTAGATGCCCGCCAGTTCAAAGCCGCAAGACTCCAGCAGCCCCCGCACGCGCTCCGGCGGATACGCCCTCTGTCGATGCAGCTCATCCGTCCGAAGGAACAGATCCCTGTCATCATCCACCAGTTCATACAATGTGAGGAGATAGGTATTGATGCGGCTGTCTCTGTCGTAGGCGTTGTCCCAGATATAGCTGGCATCTTCCCTATTATCTGCCAGAATGCAGTCACCCAGAATTTCCCGATAAAAGTACTCCGTCTTCATGTCAAAAATAAAAACGCCGCCATCCGCCAGGCATGATGCCACTCTGGCAAAGACCTTCGCCAAATCCTCCTCCGTTGTCATGTAATTCATCCCATCGCACAGGCACACCACGCCATCCACCGGAGATTGCAATTCCAGTTCCCGCATGTCCTGATGCAATAATAACACATCGGAAGCACATTTCTGACTGGCAATTTCCAGCATTTCCTGAGATATATCCACGCCAATCGTCTCAAATCCCTTGCGCCGCAGCCGCCAGGCAATCTCCCCGGTGCCGCAGGCCAGATCCACCACCGTGCCATGGGAAACCCCCTCCCTCTCCAGCAGTTCAAAAAGATAGTCAGACCACTCCTGATAGGGAATCTCATCCATAAATAAGTCGTATACTCTGGCAAAGCCGCCATAAATCTGATTTTCCTCTTGCATCTGCTATCTCCCATCTGAAAAAAGGGAAGACACCGCTTCCCATTTTCCTATACAGTAACAAAGGTGCTAAAACACCTAAGAAGAACGCAAAAGCAGCGTTCTTCACATCGCATATTTTGAGCATTTTCCTATGCGGTAACAAAGGGAACGCCAGCACGCTAGGTTCTGCTGCGGGAGTGATAGTTCGCCTTATCCTCGTACATCTTCTCGTCTGCTGCCTTGATAAATTCATCCAGGCTGATGCTGCCGGGGATTCCTGCGGCATAGCCAATGCTTCCGCTCACTTGATACGGCCTCCCGGAATCCTTATTAAAATCTGCCAGATACTCCTTCACCCGCCGGCAATATTCCTCCACCTGCTCCCTGGATTCCACCTGGCCCGATACGACAAACTCATCCCCGCCAAATCTGGCGCAGGTAAATTCCTGGGGAAACACTTCCACCAGAGCCCTTCCGATAGTGGAAATGGCGATATCCCCATCTGCATGGCCATAGGTATCATTGATCTGCTTCAATCCATTCAAATCCACGGAAATGACTGCCAGCATCCTATCCTGGGCAATGCACTGGCCGTACACCGTCTCCACCCGCTGATAAAACCCCCTCCTGTTGAAAAGGCCCGTCATGGGATCATGGACGTATTTCAGCTTCAGATTGTCAATGATGGCCCGCTGTCTCTGATGTATCCTGGTATTTTCCAGAGCATTGCTGATATTCATAACAAACTGGTAGGTAAAGTACATATTCACCTTTTTCGGATCATACACCATCGCCAAATAGCCGATGGTCTGCTGCAAGACATGGAGGGGCAGAAACATCACATTGCGCTCCTCCTCCAATACCTTCCCTAAATCCGGCAGCAGAGAAGCGGTATGGAAGTCCGTCAGCCCCAGCCACTCATCTCCATCTTTAGACAGCATCACATCCATCGTATCAGAATATCCCGGCCGCATGAAAGAGGTATCCTCCTCGATAATATCCATAAGATTTTCCTTCTGATTCAGAAAATCATCCACGATGCAGAGCCAGAAGCGGTCCGAATGAAAATTCTCCTTGTATTTCTTCAAGTTATCAAAGATTCCTTCAAATGTATCATTATCCGTCAAATCTGCCGCCAGGGCAATCTGCCTGCGCTGGAAATGCTCCCAGCTGTCGATACGGTCATAAAGCTCCCTGGTAAAAGAACTGATCTTTTCTGCATTGATGCCCTTGCATCCGCAAGACTCCGTAAAAATCGGCTTGGTCTCCACCCAGTTCTGCTCCTCCGGCTCCTCCCCCTGAAAATAGGCTTCTAAAATCTCCATGGCCTTCTGAATCAAGCCATCATAGTCATGCTTGGAAGTGGTGATGGCCGGCACATGCTCCATGGCCTCCCTGATCCCGTCAAAACCGGTAACCTTCACATCCTCGGGCACCCGGTATCCCGCCTCTTTCAGAAACTTCACCGCACCAATGGCCATAGAGTCATTGGCGCAGACAATCGCCTCCGGAAAAGGGAGGTCGCTCTCCGTAAACTTCCGTATCACATCGTCCATCAAATCGCATCGAAAATATCCGTAAGCCACCCTCTCTTCCTCAAAGGGGATGCCATGATCCTCCAGCACTTCCCTGTAAGCGTCCAGCCGCTCCTGGGAAAAGGCATTGTCCGGCTCGCCGTTCACGAAATTCAGCCTGGTAAATCCATGCTCCTCCACCAAATGCTTTACGATTGTCTTCATGGAATCCTTATATTGAAAATTCACATTATAGCAGCCTTCCAGATAATGATCCACGGAAACCACGGGGATATCATTCTGATTTGCCTTCTCCAAAATATCCTGACGAATCTTGTCTGACTTAATCGTCTCCGTCAGCATGATGATTCCGTCTAGCAGATTATAATTAATCAAGCGGAAAATGCTGCTCTCTCCCACATCATGTTTGGTAAAATAATACAGCGGGCTAAAAGAGTTGAAATACAATACTTTAAAATGGTACTTTTCTGCCAGAAAATATACTGCCGACAGCGCAGAGTCTATGTATTCCACATTTATTCCGGCAGTGCAGACAGCAATATATTTCGTATGATTTTCCAAAAAAAGCCCTCCTTCCGGCATTCGCAAGGACACCGCCCATGCCGGGGCACCACTCTATCCGGCACAGTTTCCCATTCCATCTCGCCAATACTCTACTCATATATACATAAGTATATATAGTTTATTATAAGTATCTTTGATTTTCAAGTTTTTTCTCTATTTTCATTGCCAATTATTATTTCTTCACCACTATTCACAGCTAATTTTAAAAATAGACAGACTCGTTGTGCTCGCACATACTTAAAGGGACGCTTCCTCGTGCAAAGCGTCCCTTTTTGCGTAATATGATTCGCAATTATGCCGATTGCGAATCGCTATGTATCTCTATGCGTAATTCTTCAATTCCTCTGCCTTGTCCGTCTTCTCCCAGGGCAGATCCAGATCATTCCTGCCGAAATGCCCGTAAGCGGCAGTCTGCTTGTAGATCGGGCGGCGCAAATCCAGCATCTTGATGATGCCCGCCGGGCGCAAGTCAAACTTCTCCCTCACGATATCCACCAGCTTGCAGTCCTCCATCTTGCCAGTGCCAAAGGTATCCACCATGACAGAGGTGGGCTGTGCCACGCCAATGGCATAGGACAGCTGGATCTCGCAGCGTTTCGCAAGACCTGCCGCCACGATATTCTTTGCCACATATCTGGCAGCGTATGCCGCACTGCGGTCCACCTTCGTGCAATCTTTACCGGAAAATGCGCCGCCGCCGTGACGAGCATATCCGCCATAAGTATCCACGATAATCTTGCGCCCGGTCAATCCGCTGTCCCCATTGGGCCCTCCAATCACGAAACGCCCGGTGGGATTGATAAATACCTTGGTCCTGCCATCTACCAGGTCCCGGGGAAGAATGGCATCGATCACATGCTTCTGAATATCCGTATGTATCTGCTCCTGGGACACCTCTGCGGCATGCTGGGTGGAAATGACCACCGCATCAATGTGGCAGGGCTTTCCGTCACCATCATATTCCACTGTCACCTGGCTCTTCCCGTCTGCCCGAAGATATGGCAACGTGCCATCCTTCCGCACTGCCGTAAGCTGCTTGGTCAGCCTGTGGGCAAGGGCGATGGGATACGGCATATATTCTTCCGTCTCATCCGTAGCATAGCCGAACATCATGCCCTGGTCGCCAGCGCCAATCGCCTCGATCTCTGCATCAGACATGGTATTTTCCTTCGCCTCCAGAGCCTTGTCAACGCCCATGGCAATATCGGCAGACTGGTTGTCCAAAAGAATCTTCACTTCGCAGGTATCGCAGTTAAAGCCCTTGGCATCATCGTCATAGCCAATCTCCCGAATGGTTTCCCTGACAATCTTCTCATAATCCACCTTGGCCTTGGTGCTGATTTCTCCCATCACCAACACGAAATCCGTAGTGATGGCCGTCTCGCAGGCCACCCTGCTCATGGGATCCTGGTCCATCAGCGCATCCAGAATCGCATCTGAAATATTGTCACTGATCTTATCGGGATGCCCCTCTGTCACTGATTCTGATGTAAATAATTGTTTCTCCATTGATTTCCTCCTTTTTTCTACGTGGTATTGCCCGCAAAGCAGGCATGCCGGTTTACTTGCTTAGACAAAGGAAAGCAAAAAACCGCCTTATTGAAATGGAAATCAAATCAATAAGGCGGACTGCATACATCGTCAACGTCTCTTATTGTTCGATTTCTCGCTGAGATTGGCACCTTCCAATATATGGGGTTGCCGTGGTTTCACAGAGCCTTCACTCTCCACCACTCTGAATAAGAGTTCTTTCTATTCATCTGTCAGTTATCACTATACTACGCTGTAGCTATTTCGTCAATAGATTTTTTATAACACTTATTTCCTGTTCGCCGGCTCCACATTCACCTGCTTGCCCTTGATCTTGGCATTCTTCATCGCATCAATGACTTCCGCCGCATGCTCTCTGGGAACCTCCACGAAAGTATAATTGTCATACATGTCAATGGCACCCACCAGATCGCCGGCCATGCCCGATTCCCCGGCAATGGCTCCCAGCACGTCCCCGATGCGGACCCGCTGCTTCTTTCCTATATTGATAAAGAGGCGCACCATGCCAGGCTCTGCCCCCGTATCGCCGAAGTCCTCCTGCCGCAGCTGGATTTCCTCTCCCTGGCCCATCTGCATC
>CATKZA010000043.1 GCA_949841235.1 uncultured Clostridiaceae bacterium | reverse complement strand
TATCAAACATCGGATTTCCTTTTTGAAAAACCGTGTTAACCAACGCTACCCCTATCACGACAAAGGCCAGGAACAGCATTGAAAACACCACCACCAGATTCCTTCTCCGCCTCTTCCTTTTCAGCTTCACTTTCGGGTATTCCGCCATCCGCTTCCCATGAATGGCCTCATCCAGCTGGCCGATCCCCTGGATGCGCAGTTCCGGCTGGACTGCCAATGCCTCCATGATTGCCCGATCCAGATTATTGTCAATGTCCACGCCCAATTCCTTGGGAGAGGGCATTTCATCCTGGAACTCCCTCTCCGTAGACTCTATAGGTTTTACCCCCGTCATCATCTGATATAAGATTGCCCCGATGGAATAGATATCCGTATAGTATCCCTGATCAGAGGCATCCCGGTACTGCTCCGGTGCAGAATATCCCACTTTGATGACCTTTTCTGCCGCCAGCCCTTCCTTGCTGTCATTCAGCCTTGCCGCGCCGAAATCAAACACTTTCACCGCATTGTCCCCGGCGATAAAGATATTGTCCGGGCTGATATCCCGATGAATGATCCCCTTGGCATGAATTTTCTTCACAGCCTCCACGATAGGCTCTATGATTGCAAAAGCCGTCTGCACATCCATCTTTCCCCGTTTTTCCAAATAATCTTTCAATAACACCCCGTCAATATATTCCATAATGATATAGGCCGTATTGTTCTCTTCAAAAAAATCATAGACATAGACGATATCCTTCGCCTTGCCAAACTGGGCAATGCTCTGGGCCTCCATCAGGAAACGGCCGATCTGCTCCCGGTATTGCCTCTCCTTATCCCCGGACAGTAGCCCTACCCGACGCTCTCCCGGAGACCGATTGACCAGCCCCACCGGATAAAATTCCTTTACTGCCACGATAACTCCCAGAGAAGCATCATATGCTCGATAGGTAATGCCAAATCCACCTACGCCAATGGAAGTACCCACGATAAAATGATCCCCCAGAACCGTCCCCGGCCTGAGATAATGGGGCTGGGCAGGCGGCGTTCCCTCCGCATATCCGCAGTAAGGGCATATCTCATACTGTCCTTTTACACTAAAACAATTCATGCACAAATCACTTGCCATAGATCTCTATCCTCTCTTATCCATCGCCTCACTCCAATCGGAATCGGTTGGTGTGATCCCCGATGTCCAGCACTGTCCCCAAATTCAAATCCAACGATATATTTTGAGGGATGCACTCCTCCCTGCCATCAATAAAGCAGCCATTGCTGGAACGATCCAATATGCTATATTTCCCTTTATCAGGCCGCCAGGTAATCTCGCAGTGATTGCGGCTCACCCTGTCCGCATCCTCAAAAACCAAATCATTGGATCGATCTCGCCCCAATTTCAAGGTTTCCTGTGGCTGAAATGGAATTTCTGCCCCTGCAAATACCCCCGCAATCCCTACCATGACCCCTCTTGGCACGGCAGGAGTGCCTTGCGCAGCCTCCCCTCCTTCACTCCCGTTTTTGGTTGCCCCCTCGTCAGATGCATGCCGAAACTCCTGCTGCCCTCCCTTGGCTGTCCCTTCGTCAGCCAATGCATGCTGGGACTTCTGCTGCTCCTCTTTTATCGCAGCCTCGTCGATAAATGCATACTGAGGCTTCTGCTGCTCTTCCCTGATTTCTGCCACGGCGGGAATCGCATCTGCCTTCTTGACCTTCCTCCTGGGCATGCAGATCAAAACCGCCACCCCCAAGGCTCCGCTCAATGCCGCAATGCCCATCAGACCATATTTTCCAAGACCTGCCTGAAACTGCTGCGCCTCATTGACCCTCTCCGGCAAAAATAACTGCATATTCCAGAGAAACCCTGCATCCAACAACGCCACCAGAATGGCTCCTGCACCGGAAATCCACTGCCTGCTGCTTCCCACGATTCCCCATATGCCAAAGATCAGTGACAATGCCAAAGGCAATGCGATGCACAGAAGAACCACCGCCAGTGCATCCTTCTCCACTCCTTTCCCAAACCGGGCAATGCCATCCTTGAATAAGCCGCTCAGAACGGAATACTGCGAGGACTCCCTCGTGGGATAATTTTCCTGAACCACCCTGGAAAAAGGAAAGAAGAAGCACGCCAGATGGGATAGCAGCACCAATCCTCCCACAATCCTGACCAATCTTGCCAAACGATTCATGTATGCTCCCCCTACTTTTTCAACAATATTTCATCCCAGTTAAATCTTTCACCGCACAGTGGCATAAACAGCAGGTTGACCTCTCCCACCGTAATCATGTCGTAAGCCGCCAGCTTTGTAGGATTCAATACCACTTCGTTATTCAGATAGACCAGCTCGCTGGACTCCCCAGGCTGCACCAAATACAGATGAGCTTTTGGCTCATATACCAGAATCGCATGCTTATTTCTGGATACGCTCTTATCCCCGTTCAGCACGATGTCCATATCCTTATCCCTTCCGATGAAATTCTTGCCCGCCTTCAAGCGGAAATCCTGACCGATATGCTCTCCGCCCAGGGCAATTAGCCACCCTGTACAGGGAGACGTAATCCGGGCAACGCCCGATGCCATGGCCGAATGCGTACTTCCCGCAGGCTGCAAAAACAATTCATCATAATACGCCACCGTATGGTCATTATCCTGGTCATATAATCCATTCTGCTGCTGGTGATCCAGCACTTCTGACACCGGATCGCCAGAAAAATTCAACTGATTTCCTGTTTGGGCCATATTTCCTGCGACCGGAATCTGAGAATCATTGGATACCGTTTCCGTGATGTCGCCAGCCCCTCCTCCCTGACTTTGAAAACCAGTCCCTCCGCCTTGAGGCGCAGGAGATACCCCTGCGTCAAAAGACTCTGTCACGCCCTTTCCGGCATTTAAATCTTCTGTAAATACCGTGGTCATGCTATCCTCTCGCTTTGCTCCCTGTGCGCAATGGGGACAGGAAGAATATTTCTCCCTGTCATAAAAATGTCCGTTTTCACATCTGCTTAAGTTCATATCAATCCTCTTTTCTGCACTGCTAATTGTGTATAAAGCAGCTTTGCGCCAAGCAGTGCGCAGACACAAAGCGTCAAACATGCTTACACCTTTTTTGGTTTTCTTGTAATTTCCGCATTGACATACTGCAAGATGGCTACCGAGGTATTGTCTTGAGAATGAGTATTATACCGAATAGCAGCATCTACCAGTATCTTTGCCTTCTCTTCCATGGACTTGGCATCATTTACCAGAATATCCCTGATTTGATAGTCCTCCAGCGTCTTGGTCACGCCATCGCTGCACAGCAACACCACATCCCCGAACTGCAGCTCGAAGGGCTGTTCGCTTACATCCATCAGCCGAACATTCCCTATGCCCAGAAAGCTGATTAACGCCTCCTTCTGCCGCTGTGCCTGCGCCTCCTCTTGGGACATCTGCCCCCGATTCACCATCTCCTGGAGTCGAAGCTCATAATTGTGATCCCTGGTAATCTGCTTCATAACATTTCCCCGGAGGATATAAATGCGGCTATCCCCCACGGATGCCCAGTACAGGCGGTTATCCTCCACAATCGCCGCCACCATGGTAGTGCCGGAGCCTTTGCCATCCTTCTTGGGAAATTCATAAATCTTTCGATCCATCACCTTGATTCCCTCTTTGAAGAAGGTAGGGATGTGGATATTCGGCTCCCCCTTCATCCTCTCGAACCCCTGCACCAGCATGTTGATCGCCGTTCGGCTTGCCAGCCCCCCATCCGCCATGCCTCCCATGCCATCGCAGACCACCGCCAAGGTATAGGTTTTGTGGTTTCCCGCCAGCTTCCCACCCGGAGAAACATATACTTCATCCTGCTGGTACTTCCTATTGCCTTCGGCAGAATCGCACACCGCAATGATCTCAGGAATCTTCCTCACCACTCTGCTGTCCTGCTGCAGCAGCCGCATCGTCTCCCTCTCTGCCTCTCTCTTTTTCTTGCCAAACACTATTTCACCTCCAGTACAATCCTATTTTTGCGAGACACCAGATAGAAAGCCTCCCCCGGGACAAGCCATGCAGAATGCCCCTTGCCCACCGGCCCTCTCTCTGTATACGTCCCATTCAGGGAATGGTCCTCCAAAAGAAATCTGCCGCTCCGCTCATCATAACTGACCTGACAGTGAATACGGCTGATATCGCTCTCCCCCAGAAGAATGTCGCATTCATTTTCCGCCCTGCCGATTCGGACAATCTGACCTGCACCAAAACGGTACTTGTGAAGCTTCCCGCCACTGCATACCAGCATATGAGGCATTCCGCGCCCGCCATCCTCCTCCAAATCCTTCAAAAACTCCTCCATGGACTGGGTTCGATGGGAATAGTCCAGAGCCAGTGCCTTCTCTATCGCCCTGCAAACCTGCTCCTGCGTTTCGGGAACAATTTGTCGAATCCTTTTCATCCGGCCTCCCGTACTCCTGTCCACTGCGGACAGAGGCTTCTTCCCCGTCAGGAGATAATAATATGTGGCCGCCAGAGCATACACATCCGTCCAAGGTCCCTGCCTTCCCGTGCGGGAATACTGCTCCATCGGGGCAAATCCCGGCTTAATCAGCACCGACATCTCTGTCGTCTCATTCATGACATACTGCCTCGTGGCACCAAAATCTATAAGCTTCACTTCGCCGGAATCGCCTATCATAATATTATCCGGGCTGATATCTCGGTGAAGAAGCCCCTTGCTATGGATTTTTGAAAGGGAATGAGCCACCCGGCAGACGATTGCCTTTAGCTCATCCTGCGAAAAGGACGCATGGCGTTTTGCATACTGCGCCAGATTCATCCCTCTGACATACTCCATCAGAAAGTACGCCGTGTGGTTCTCCCGAAAGGCGCAAAGCACGTCCACCACCACCTGGTCATCCCGCAGCTTGTGCAGAATATTCGCCTCATTCTCAAACACTTCCAAGCCATGCCGGTACAGATATGACTTATGGACATCCACCGGCTCGATGTTGATTCGATCCATACAGCGCACAGCCCACTCCTGGGGAAAATATTCCTTCATGGCATAAATGCCCCCAATCTCATTATCCTGCACTAGGTAAGTGATGCCAAATCCCCCCGACCCCAATACTCTGCCTACCCGGAATCGCTTCCCTACCACGCATCCTTCCGGCAGCGCCCTAGGGTTCCTGCTCATGCCTGACAATCACCTCCATCGTCCACCAGATGAAACTGAAACTTCTCCCGGCCTGCAGTAATTTCATCCCCATCCAGCAGCATCCTTCGACTGGCCAATTTGACACCGTTTACAAAGGTTCCATTGGTGCTCTCCAAATCATCGATATAGCATGCCATCTTTGTCGCCTCTATGGCAAAATGCTGTTTCGAGAGCCGATCATCATCGAAATAAATATTGCAGATATCAGAACGGCCCACAAAAATGCTTCCCTCCACGGTCCAATCCACGTCCCTAATCGCCCCGGTCCGATCCGTAATCGTGAGGCGAATCGTTTTGGAATCTGCCTTGTGAAGGGAACCTGATTCCACCTCCACGATCTTTGCTGGCCGCTTCTTTGCAATTACCACCAATAGGATGCCGATTGCCAGCACGATGACGAAGAGAAGTATCCACCAATAGGATTTCACCGTATCCTTCATCTGCTCCTTCTTCTCATTCAGTCCCTTGAACGTGAAAGATGCCTTCTCTTTTATTTCATTTCTTTCCTGGGAATCATCCGTAATGCCCGTACACTCCATCGTATATTTTCCCGAATACAAGGCATCCTCAAATACCATCTCGTAAGTATCATCCATCGTATTTTTCCGACTTACCTTCGCAATCTTCCACACCTTGTTATCCTTAGATTTTACCGTGTAGTTTCTAACATCCTCCCCTCCGCATACCACGCTGCATTCTGCATCCCGCAGACGGAATTGGATCGACTTGCCGCCAGTCTTTTTTATGTCCGATATCACCGGGGGTTGACTGTCAGGCTCCCCTACCTCGCTGTAGGAAAACTTCCCCGCCTTCAACGACATCTCCACTCCATTCCCTCTTAAAGACAAAGCCGCCTTGGCAGTAGTCTTATTGCTGTTATGTTCCTCCCGAAAGGAAACCACATAAGTGTCCTTCATCCATATCTTTTTTAATATAGAAAAACCGGAAGATACGCTTTTTGCCGAATTGCATTCCTCAAAATAGCCCCTGCCTATCTGTTCATTCAAGATATTCTTTCTGGTATTTGCCATCTTCACCCGGTCTGGCTTCTTGCTCACATTCTTTAATAAGATTCCATAAATCGGCACCTTGCTATCTCTTACTGCCGGATTCACCTCGTATGTCCTGTTATTCTTCCCCTGGCTGTCATCCTCCCCATCGGTAATCAAAAGCACCACCGTCCTCTGTTGCCCATTATCCACGGAATCCAGAATCTGGGTAAGGGAGCGATACAGCACTGTCTTTTTGCCCGTGCGTGCAATCTTCCTAAGTCGCACCTTATCCTGGGACAAATATTTTTTTCCCACGGAGGATATGATCTTCTTCTTCTCCCCCCGGGCATGGCGGGAACCGACCGTATAGAGTTCCATCCGATCTTTACTCCGCATGGATTGGCGCATCTTTAGCAATTCCTTTTTCGCCCTCTGAAATTGGGACGCATCCACAGAGGCGGAATTGTCGAAAAGCACTATATAGCGGATTCCCTCCCCGCTGTCAGAAAACTTCTGAATGCCCTCTTGTCGCAAGGTTACCCCGGAAGGAAGATCGGTTCCCGTCACCCTTGCCTGCAAATTCAATTTTCCAGATGCTTTCGACCCATTGACATAAGCCTTCACCCTTGGCGCCTCTCCCTGAGCCTGCTCCAAATTATAAGAAATTGTCATATTTGCCGCCAAGCACTCTGCCCCCATCACCGACAACAAGGCTGCCACTATCGCCGTCAGACCTAGTATTTTTTTCATTCTTCTTCCCATGTGATTCCCTCCTGACAATATGGAACAAAAACCAACAAAGTATTTCCTATCCGAACCTTATCGCCCAACCGTAATTTCTTTACGCTCTCTAGCATTTCCCCATTGAAATAAGCCAAATTGCCTCCCATCGGTACCACATAAAACTCATTTCCCACCGGATCATATGTTATGGCGCAATGCCTATTTCTAGATACCCCATGATCCTCCGCCAGCACCACGTCCATAGAAGGGCTTCTTCCCACAAAATTCTTGCCTGCATGTAACCGGAAATCCCGTCCCTTTGCACCCCCGGCAGTACACACCAGCCAGCCAGTCACCGGCCTGTCCTCACCCATGCCAAAATAACCAAAAGAAATCGTGCGGTCATCTTCCGCCTCTGCCCTATTCCCTTCTGCCAATCCCGACATTAGACCGTCGCCAAATACACTCGGATTTCCAAACATCCTCGAATCTCCAGCCGCTATTTCCCCGGCAACATCCAATCCTCCCATAGACCCCAGCATCTCCAGCTGCTCCCCTAGGGAAACATCCACCTCCGCAATGGAAATCGTTCGGTCATCCTCCTCCGCATCACCGCCCCGAGTAAGACGCAGCTGCTCTCCCGCCCTCTTGCAGTGGGGACAATTCCTATACATATTGGGGTCATACCAATGCCCATTCTTGCATTTCACTGCCATGACTTTCTCTCCTTCATCTGACAAAGACTGCTATCCCAGAATAATTATCCATATTAGTGCCCTTCCCGCGCCTCCTCACGACCTCTTCCATATCGTTCAGCCATTTTTCGGGGCTTTCTGCCCTCTTTAACAGCTTGCACATTTCTTTTTCTTCTACGAGTTCCCAAAATCCGTCACTGCATAGCAAAAAAGAACTTCCCCTCACCAGCGGAATATCATCCACCACTTCATATTTGGGACGATCCCACTCCATTCCCATGACTCGCAGCAACCGGCTCCTGTCGGGATGATGCCTGATATCCTTTTCCAAAATGGAACCGCTTTCCACCAGCATCTGCGGCACGCTGTGATCCCTGCTCCTCATTTTAAATCTGCCCTTGTGAAACCAATAAATTCGGGAATCTCCTACATGGGCAAACCTCGCCCTTCTTCTTTCCAATCCCAATTCCAAGCACGTCATCGTGGTTTTCATGGAATCTTGCTTTCCCTCTATTTCTTGCTTTCGCAGCAACTGGTTCTGAGCAAAGACAATTCCCTCCTCCATTGTCATATTTTGCCGAAAAATTCCTTCATGCATGGCATCCGTTATAAACCTTGAAGCCACATCTCCATTTCCGTGGCCTCCTAATCCGTCACATAATACATAGTAATTTTTGCCGTTTTGATTCCAAACCCTCAGATGATCTTCATTAACAGCCCTCTCTCCTGTCTTGCTAAGCATCCCATATGTAATCTCAAATGTATATAATCTCACTGCTTTCCTCCAATATGCCGTCTCTGCCCATGCCTTTCCATTTATTTGCATATGTATAGTGAACGACAAAAAATTTTGTTTTTAGCGTAAATCAGGCCAAAAATACTTCGACTGCCGCCCAGTTGCGAATAGTTACTAAAAATATATCTTTATGTATATTTGCGTCGCTTAAAGTCAATTATACCAATACTATAGTATTTTGTAAAGATACTTTTCTCTTACTAAACTAATACTTAACCCATCTGTCGTTGCTCACTCCATGACTAGTACAACAAATATCTAATCCGCACATTTTAACCTATACCTGTCATATTATGGAAAGGAGAGTCAATATGTTTGGAGATCAGATCAAAAAACTTCGTCAAACCCACCGAATCAGCCAGGTAGAACTTGCCTGCGAATTGAGCGTCACGAAACAGACGGTAAGCAACTGGGAAAATAATAATATTATGCCCTCTATTGAATTGTTGAAAAAAATTGCCGTGTATTTCTCCTGCTCTGCAGACTATCTGCTGGAAATGGATTTGAATGGTCCATTTATCAATACCGAAGGCTTGACTTCCACACAGATATTTCATATACAGCAAATTGCTGACGATTTGAGAGAAGCGACAAATGGCAACTGCTAATTTATCACTGACAACATGAAAACAACATTTAAAAAAGGAAGCCATCGACTAGACTTCCTTTTTTACACAAATATAATTCTCTCTTTTCTGCAAAACTCATAAAATTTATATTGATTCTTTACCCAATCACATCCTG
>CATKZA010000042.1 GCA_949841235.1 uncultured Clostridiaceae bacterium | reverse complement strand
TCCCGATATGACGGGCGTGCTGATGACTGGGTTTCGGGAGAAGGTGGATTCCGGCCTGGACAATGTGCTGACGGTCAATAAGCCCATGCATATCATGAATATGGCGAAAATCCTGCTCCATCAGGAACTATATAGCACGGAAGAGGACGGGGAGCAGAATTTTGAATTTATTGCACCTTCCGCAGAGATTTTGATTGTGGATGACAATGAATTGAATCTCACGGTGGCTGCGGGAATTCTTGCGCCATTGCAGATGAAGATTGACAAGGCTTCTGGTGGCAGGGAGGCCATTGAGATGATTGCGAGGAAGCATTATGATATCATCTTTATGGATCACATGATGCCGGAATTGGATGGCATAGAGACTACCCGGATTATCCGGAGGTTTCACGAGGAATATGACAATGTGCCAATTATTGCCCTGACTGCCAATGTGATGGAGGAAATGCGGGGAATGTTCTTGGTGGAGGGCATGAACGACTTTATTGCCAAGCCCATAGAGTCCAAGGTCATCGTAGAAAAGGTGAAGCATTGGCTTGCGCCGGATAAGATTCAGAAGATTCAAGGAAAGGAAAAAGGGGAAAAGGAGGATTTGCAATTCCTTGTGAAAAAGATTGACATCCCGGAATTGGATATTTCTATGGCGTTGAATCTGGCGGGGAGCGAAAAACTATTCTGGCAGATTCTGCGGGAGTATGCCAGAGTGATTCCGAAGAAGTCCCAGCTGATTCAGAAGAAGAGGAAGGAAGAGGACTGGAAGAATTATACGATAGAGGTACATGCGCTTAAGAGTGCTTCCCGGCAGGTGGGAGCTGTGGAACTTTCCGAACTTGCTGCGGAGATGGAGAGGGCGGGAAAGGAGAACCGCATAGATTTCATTCTTGCCCACCACGAGGAATTGCTGGAGAAATATCAAGCATACGGGCCTATTCTTGCAAAACACCTGGATGTTTCGGAAGTGCACAGGAAACATAAGGCTGGTTACGATGCAGGGCAGGTTAGGAAGCATTTGCAGGAGATGCAGGATGCTATAGATGATCTGGATATGGATGCCATGGACGAGGTAGTGGCGAAATTGGAAGTGATTTCCCTGACAGGGGAGGAGGAGGAATATTTCCGGCAGATGAAGGAAGCGGTGGAAGATGTGGAAGTGGAAATTTGCGAGGATGTTATAAGAGATTGGAGGCAGTATTTGGATGACTAAAGATGAATAGCATGGCAATGTTCCACAAATTATTCAATTATTTATTTGCAAATTTGACAATATTGCACAAAAATGATATGATGTCTTCATAAATGCTGAAAAAAGAATGGAATTGTCGGGAGGATGAAATCATGGAATTGCAGTCGATGAAGAATGAAGAAAAGCTGGTCAATAATATTTTATTTATTTATATTTTGGCTGTTGCAGTTTCTGGATGGGCATTTGTTATGATGTTCTTAAATGGTGGCGTGCGGGAGTGCATTTTCTTGTTGTCGGGGCTGTCAGCCATTATCACGAAAGCCTTTGAAAAAAAGCTGGGGGGCAGGGCGAAATACGTCTACGCCTGCATACCGCCAATCATAGGGGCAATCACTGCGGCGGTTTCCTGTACCAATGACAGTGGCGGCTATGTGTGCCTGACCCATTATTATTTTGTGGCAACGCTTTTGCTGGTTCCATTTTATGATCAGAAATTGATTCGTACAAGCTATGTTGTTACCGTGGTTGTCAATTTAGCGATGATGATTGCATTTCCTGCGGGCTTCCTGAAACTTCACACTGCCATTGGCTGGTTTTTTACAGCGGTTGTGTACACGGTGCTGCTTGCGGCGTGCTGCTTTATCTGCCACCGGGTGACCACGCTGTTTGCGATGGTGGAAAAAAAGGAAGAGAATTTAAAAAATGTGCTGGATGAGGTTCAGGCGTTGTCGGATGATTTATCCAATGCCGGGACAGCGTTGTCTTCCGTCTCTGACAATGAAAGCGCATCGGCGGAAGAACTTGCCGCTACCAGCGAGCAATTGGTTGAGAGTAGTAACATTCTCAGTTCTAAAACAGATGAGAGCATGAGCAATTTGGGGGAATTGAGCCAGTGGGAAAGCGTTGTGGATGACAATGTGGAAAAAGTTGAGTCAGCCTCTAGGAATCTGCTTGAGAAATCAAAAGAAAATGAAAGGTTTCTGAATGATTTGCATGCAATCAATGGCGAGGCGTCAGAATCTATGAAGGCGACGAATGAGATTACGCAAAGACTGTCGGAGGCGGTGCAGGAAATTGGCGTTACCTTGAGCCTGATTAGCGACATTTCGGATTCTACCAATTTGCTTGCCTTGAATGCTTCTATTGAGGCGGCGAGAGCCGGGGAAGCGGGAAAGGGATTTTCAGTTGTGGCTACGGAAGTGGGCAAACTTGCAAACAGTACCCAGGAATCTCTGAAAGTGGTTCAGTCAGTCATTGAGCGAGTGCAGCAGAATGTCAGGGAGATTACTGCGCAGGTAGAGGAAAATTCTGCGAAGATGGATACCCAGAATGAATATTTTGCAAATGTGTTTCAGTGCATGCAGGACATGAAAGAATTAATGGATATTTCTGTCAGCGCAATTGAGACCATGGGGGAGGCGCATGACAAGCAGTCAGAGGTGATCAAAAGGACCGTGTCTATCAATCAGGATATTGCGGAGAGTATTAAGAGCGAGAACCAGCAGTTCGATTCTATCAATGCCATGGCAGAAGGCAATGCCAATGATACGACGAATGTGGCGTTGCAGGCGGGAGTGATCAATGAGATGGTAGATAAGATGGCCATGATTTTGAAACAAGACGAGTGATGGAACAGCGGCGGCGAATAGTAACTATGAAGCCGTAAGGCTGAATAGTTACAGATTTTACGATTTGTTAAAATTAGGGGTTGAAATTTTTTAGCATTCGATATACAATAGATATTGCGTCCGGGGTATGGCTCAGTTTGGTAGAGCGCTTCGTTCGGGACGAAGAGGCCGCAAGTTCGAATCTTGTTACCCCGATGGCAAAAGGGACTATCGTACTAGTCAATTTTTAGTCTGCTAGTGCGACAGCCCCTTTTCGTTTTCTATATCGCATCTCGTGTCGCATATGTTTCTAAATGCCATCTCAATATGGCATAGGAACGATGAATGCCTACATATATCCTCGCAATTCTTCCATAAATCGCTCTTCGATACTGATCAGCCTGTTTGCAATGGAAATGCTTTCATCGGCAGCTTCCGTGGATTTGTTTTTGTATTCGCTGACGGACTGGATGCCCATATTGCACCCGTCCATCATCACTTTGGCGATTTGGTGGCTGTCGGCTTCCATCAGCATCTTCAATTCAATATTTGTCCATGCCATAGCGGTTGCCATCGTGCCGGGTTCATCCGGGGTGATTCCATCGTCTGCCAGAAGGCGGATGATTTCTTCTTGCAGGTTTTCATGCTCCTTGTGATAGCGGTTCAAGATTAATTCCAGGCTTTCTTCTCTGGCATATTCTGTTACCTGGTCAATGCTTCTGATTGCCATTTTGCAGCCGGAACTGCATTCTTGTAGTAATTCCCTTGTCTGCTTATTCATATAATATTATCCTCATTTCTGGTTTGATTTGCGCAGGGTGTGCCGCTGGAAGCGGCATGTTAGCTTCGTTGTGTAGTATTGTGTGCAGTTGAGAAGAAAACTATGCAAGTCTTTTGTTGTTGCATTTTTTCGGGTGAGATAGTATAATTTTTCATAGATAAAATTTGGCATAAAAAGGAGAGATTAGGATGACGGTAAAAGAATGCTATGATATGATGGGAGGCGGCTACGAGGAGGTCATCAAGCGTTTGCTGGATGACAAGAGGGTTCTCAAGTTTGCTGTGAAATTTTTAGATGATGCCAGTTATGATACCTTGCAGGAGTCAATGGCGCAGGGGGATTACGAGACTGCTTTCCGCGCCGCGCACAGCATTAAGGGCGTGTGCCAGAACTTGGGATTTGTAACGCTGAGCGAGTCCAGCACTGCTCTCACAGAGGCATTGCGTGGCGGGAAGAATCAGGATACCTCAGAACTGGAGAGACAGGTGAGAGAGGACTATGAAAAGACGGTGCAGGCCATCAAGGCCATGCAGGAATCAGATGCGGCGCAGTAGTTTGGCAAATGATGAAAAGTGCGTGCATTTCGGCACGGAAGGCGGTTGGGCATGGAAGATATGCCTAAAATGATTATCGAGAGGAATGAAAGATATGGAAGATTTGTTGGCAAAGACGATACTGATTGCGGATGACGCAGAGATTAATCGGGATATGCTTAAATTTATTTTTGAGGAGCAGTTTGAGATTCTGGAGGCGGCTGACGGCCAGGAGACTATAGACATGATAGAGGAAAATAAAGAGCATATCGCCGTGCTGTTCTTAGATCTTCTCATGCCGGAAAAGACTGGGCTGGAAGTGATGGAGTGGATGGCGGAAAAGGGATACATGGATCTGATTCCCGTGATCATGATTACCGGGGAGGCAACGGTGGAGAGTGATGTGAAGGCTTATGAATACGGTGCGTCAGATATTATCTATAAGCCCTTTGAGCCTAAGGTTGTCATGCGCCGCGCCATGAATATCATGGAATTGTATGAGCATAGGCGTTATATCGAGCAGAAGTTAGAGAAGAGGACGAGGCAGCTGGTAGAGAGCCAGAGGAAGCTCCAGCAAAACAATGATTTTCTGGTGAATGCCCTGAGTTCCGTGGTGGAATTTCGCAGTTTGGAGTCCGGGGAGCATATCAAGAGGGTGAAGAATTTTACGAAGATTATTCTTACATATGTAATGAAATTCTACCCGGAATATCAGCTGACCCAGGATCAGGTAGAATTGATAGTGAATGCGTCCTCCCTGCATGATTTGGGGAAAATTGCCATTCCCGATAACATCCTGCTGAAACCTGGAAAATTAACAGATAGCGAGTTTCAAGAGATGAAGAAACATACGATATATGGCTGCGAAATGTTGGAGAACTTTAAGCAGGAGGACAGCGAATTCTATAGATACTGCTATGACATCTGCCGACATCATCATGAGAGATATGATGGGAACGGCTATCCGGACAAATTGGCGGGAGAAGACATTCCAATCTGGGCGCAGGTGGTATCTATTGTAGATGTGTATGATGCCTTGGTTAGCAAGCGGGTATACAAGGCACCCTATGCGGTGGAAGAGGCATGCCGTATGATACACGAGGGGGAGTGCGGCGTATTTTCCCCTAAGATTCTGGATTGCTTTGATCTGGCGAAGCAGGAGCTGTTCGTGATGGCTGAGGGAGTTTCCTTTGCCGATGATAAGGAAATGCAGTAGTAATGGATGGAAAGATAAAGCCGATGCCTTAGAACGGAGGTTTTTGATATTAATAATGGAAAAAAGGTGCTGTCAGAAAATGACAGCACCTTAATTTTTAATCTTTCAGCCTTTTTAGGATTTCCAAGGTGTAATTCCAGGTGCGCAGTACGCTGCCTGCATCCAGTGCTTCCTTTGGGGTGTGAATGTCGTTCATGTCGGGACCGAAGGACACGCAGTCCAATCCGGGAAGGCCGCTTGCAAAGAGCCCGCATTCCACGCCGGCGTGTATCGTCTGAATGATCGGCTTTCTTCCATACTGTTCTTCAAATACAGTCACCATCAGATCCCGGAGGGGGGATTCCTGACGGTATTCCCAAGCGGGATATTCCCCGGAACTTTTGATGGTGCCTCCCAAACTTTCTATCAGGCACCGGAGCTGTTCCACCAGGGCTTTCTTCTCGCTTTCCATGCTGCTTCTGACAGAGCAGGAGCAAAGGAAGGCTTCTTCTGATGTATCCATGATTCCCAGATTGAGGGAGGTCTGTACCAGACCCTCGATATCGTAGCTCATGCGCTGGATGCCGTTGGGGAGATTCACCAGTGCGGCGATGACATTCCTGCCGGTGTCAGGGGTCATAGCGCTTACGGTATCTGTCTCGGAAATGGTGAGAGTACATGTCACAGATGGATCTGTCTGGCAGTATTCTTTTTGATAGTTTTGCTGTATTTCTGCTATTTTTTCAAGAAGGCGGCGTTCCTCGATGTCGCCGTCAAGGAGAAGGGTGGCAGTGGCATTCCTAGGGATGGCATTGTCCTTCAATCCGCCCTGCAGGGAGCAGAGGAGGAAGGAGAAGTCCTGATGCAATGTATAGAGCGTCCTTCCCAGAAGTTTGCATGCATTGGCCCTGCCCTTGTCAATCTCGATTCCGGAGTGGCCGCCACGAAGTCCCGCAATGCGCAGGGTTGCCTTTTTGCCGCTGGCGGAGAATCTGGTCAGGGGGATCTTTCCCTTGATAGAGATGCCTCCGGCACACCCCACCAGAAGATAGCCTTCATCCTCTGAATCCAGGTTCAGCATGATGCGGGATTTAAGAGGGGAGCAGTCCAGGGCGGAAGCCCCCAGCATGCCGATTTCTTCATCTACGGTAAATACTGCCTCCAGCGGGGGATGGGGAATGTCTGTGGCATCCAGAAGTGCCAGGGAATATGCCACCGCAATGCCATCGTCTCCTCCCAGAGTGGTCCCCTTTGCGGATACGATGCCGTCTTGCACTTCCAGCTGCAGCCCCTCTTTTTCCATGTCAATGGGGCAGTCTGTCTCCTTTTCGCAGACCATGTCCATATGCCCCTGCAAAATGACGGGGGCGCTGTTTTCATATCCCGCCGTACCCGGCTTGAAAATAATTACGTTGTTTGACTCATCCTGAATATAGCGCAATCCTCGCTCCTTTGCAAAGCTGGCGCAATAGTCGCTGATTTCTTTTGTGTTGCCGGAACCGTGGGGAATCTGGCAGATCTCTTCAAAGAATTGAAAGACTGATTTTGGTTCTAAGTTAGATAAAATACCCATACTAATCCTTTCTAATATTAATTTTTTTAATAAAACCCCGGTTTTCTGAATTACAAGAAAACCGGGAAATAAATGCTGTTATTTGGCTATATTTTTTCGGTGATGAAATGATTCATCTGCAAGGTACGCATAAAAGTTACGGTTCTGTCCAGCATCCGGTCCGTCTCCTGGGGAAACGCTTGTTCCATCACCTGTACTACCTGATATACCGTTCTCTTGCCATCCAGTGCCAGCCACAGTTTCGTGCCGTAGGCATCCAGTGCAATGTGGCTGACCTTGGGCTTGTGGAAGAATTTTTGGGCAATTTTATGAAAAATGCCGGTATTTTCCATGTCCAGCACAATCATGCCGTCCTTCCGCTGCTCCCAGTGTAGACCGTCGGCGGGATTGAAAATGGTGTCCATGTAGTTCGGGGGCAATTTTTTCTTCTTTGCCATATTAGTAATTGCCCTCCTTGGACTTTCCTCTCTTTACTGCGAAGAGGTACATGCTCCCCAGCAGCAAGATGAAGAATAGGGCACCGACAATGTTTCCCAGAGGGGTTCCCAGACTGATGACGCTGGCAAGCGTCTTGCCCTTTCCCATGGGAATGACTGCCAGAATGGCAAGGGCGATGCCTACGATGCCTTCTCCGGCAATCATGCCGGAACTATACAGAACGCCCCGGTCTATCATGTCCTTCCTGTGCTTTTCATTCTTTGCTGACTTTTTCTCTTCAAAGAACCAGCGCAGGACGCCGCCTAAGAAGATGGGGGCAGACAGGTAGATGGGCAGGTACAGTCCGATGGCGACGGGAAGAACGGGCAGTTTCAACAGTTCTATCACCACGGCAATGCCTACGCCGCACAGTACCAGGCCCCAGGGAAGCGTACCGCCCATCACGCCTTCCACCACCAGTTTCATCAGGGTAGCCTGGGGAGCCGGAAGCTGTGCCTTGCCAAATCCCCAAGCAGAATTGAGCAGATACATCACGCCGCCGATGGCCAGGGCGGAGACAAGGGCTCCCACTAGTTCGCCAATCTGCTGGTACATGGGAGTGGCTCCTACGATATATCCCGTCTTTAAATCTTGGGAGGTATCTCCTGCCATAGCGGCTACGATGCAGATGACTGTGCCGATGCAGATGGCAGATGCCATGCCCACGAATCCTGTATTCCCCGTAGCTTTTAACAGAGCTGTGGCAATCAGGAGAGTGGCGATTGCCATGCCGGATACCGGGTTGTTGGAAGAGCCTACTAATCCAACCATGCGGCTGGAGACGGTGGCAAAGAAAAATCCGAATACAATGATGATCAGTGCGCCCAGCAGACTGATGGGGATTGCCGGGATCAGCCAGATTACCACTGCGATTGCCAGGGAGCCGATAAGCACTATGGGCATGGGCAGATCTCTGGAGGTACGCAGTTCGGAATCATTTTTATGGCCGAATCCCTTCATGGCCTTGATAAATGTCTTCACAATCATGGGCAGGGTCTTTACCAGGCTGATGATTCCCCCCGCCGCCACAGCCCCGGCACCGATATAGCGGATATAGGAACCCCAGATCGTGGAGGGATCCATTTTGCTCACTGCATCGGTGGCGGGGGCGATGATATTTTCAATGCCAAAAAGGGAAATTAGCGGAATCAGCACGAACCAGCCCAATACTCCGCCGGCAAACATATAGGAGGAGATATTGATGCCGCAGATGTAGCCCACGCCGGCCAGAGCGGGAAGCACATCCAAGCCGAACCCGGTCTTCAATGGCTTGATGTCCCAAGTCACTTCGGAGGGGAACAGGCAGAGCCCGTCCGCTACGAATTTATAGAGGGCGGCAATGCCAAGGCCGGAAAATACTACTTTTGACTTGTCTCCGCCTTCTTCTCCGGCAAGGAGTACCTCTGCGCAGGCGGTTCCCTCCGGGAAAGGAAGTACGCCGTGCTCCTCCACGATCAGGGCCGTCCGCAGGGGAATCATGAAGAGTACGCCCAGCAGTCCGCCGCAGAGGCAGATAATGGCAATTTCCCAGAATGATGGGGTCTGCACGGCATCGTTTTCTGTAGCCCACATAAATAATGCAGGGATGGTGAAGATGGCACCGGCAGCCAGAGACTCGCCGGCAGAGCCTATGGTCTGCACCATGTTGTTCTCCAGAATGGAATCCCTCCGCAGAAGGAAGCGGATGACGCCCATGGAGATGACTGCCGCAGGAATGGAAGCGGACACTGTCATGCCCACCCGCAATCCCAGATAAGCATTGGCGGCGCCGAAGACC
>CATKZA010000041.1 GCA_949841235.1 uncultured Clostridiaceae bacterium | reverse complement strand
CGCACCAAGGCCGCCTCGGCCTGGAATGCCTCCGCATACACCGCCTCCAAGGTTTCCCGTCCCAGATCGTCATAGCCGTAGCCGGTGCTGCTCTCGAAGCAGGCGGCGCTCACCCGGCAATGCTCCATGGCCCGCACCACCTTCATCTGGTTGTACTCCGCCACCGCATCAATCTCTGCAAACCGCTCCTTTAATCCCCGCTGGATTCCGTCGCAGTAGTCATATACTTCCCCGTCAATTCCGCTGGACAAATACCAGTCCTTCAACGTCTCCATTTCCAACCTCCTGTCCGGTGCATCATTTCGATACAATATCTTCTTTGCTGCATCTAATAATTCAATCGCTGAATCGCAATGACCTTCCCGCCTTTTATGTAGGCATACAAATAGGAATTTCCACTCTGGAAAACCCACTGTATGCTTCCGGTTCCATAATCATTCTTCCGTATCGGACGCCCCCAAGTGGTAAGTGCCGCATTTGAGGCAGACATCCCTTTCACAATGGCATTGCTATAATATGCCATTACCTTTTCCCAGTCCTTTTTCTTTCCAAACTTATCTTTTAAGATGACGGAAACCTTAGAGCCGGCAGAAGGCTTTTTTCTCAATTTCATGACAATCTTTTGTTTGGATTTATTTCCCTTGATGGTCTTTGTATAAGTTCTTCCCGCAGCTTTCACAATCAATTTGTCTCCTTTTCGCGGCTTTCGCACCGTCACAGAAATGGAGGAACTGGTTCGATAGACCGTTTTGTTAATGAAAACTGCGCCATAGGGCAATTTCGTTTTCGCTGTCACGAAATTATGGTATCCCTTGGGGGTCACCACCGACACTTTGATTTTGGTACCTGACTTCTGTGCTTTTACCTTGACTGTAAACTTCCCATTGCTTTTAGATTTCGTCCTGTATGTCTTCTTGCCATATTGAACGGTAACCTGAGAGTTTGCTTTGGTAGTGCCCGAAATCTTCGTGTCATTGGAATATACCGCATTGACCTTGATTTTCGGCGCGTAATTCTCAAGGACAACATTTCTTGTAAATACACAGCCATCTTCATCCTCAGCCCGCAACTGGATTGCCTTTCCCAGTTTCTGCTTGGGAAAGGAGGCCTCAAAATGGCAAAAAGTTGCAGAATCATCGTAAATTCCCATTTTTTCCAATTCACGGTCCGAATAATCCGATCCATTCCTTTCTTCCAGCCAGCAGTTAAAGGATTTGTTATCTATAATAACCGCAACAGAGCGAATGTTATTTAAATTATTTTCATTGCTACTGTCAGGGTCAAGATAAATCTCGCCACTGATTCCATCTGTTTCCGCCAGGCATCGACAGACATACTTCTTATTTTCTATTGTAAAGGTTTTCTTGGATGACTGTGCCGAATCATCATCCTGGAGCCATGCCATAATCCTCGTACCTGGCTTTTGATTGGGATAGCTGACGGTAATGACATCTTCAAACTCATTTATTGATTCCCTGCTTACATATACCTTGCCTTCCACCTTAACATAAACCCTTGCTCCTTTTGGCACGCTTTCAACCTCGAATTTATTTGGAAGAACTTGAATTACGTTAAAATCATCCACACTTAAGCGATTGGATACGGAACGCCGCATTGCAAACTGACATCCATGCTCATCCTGGAAAATAAATTCTAACTCCGTATACTCTTTCTGCACAGGATATGACAGAGAAAAAACTCCTCCCTTGATTTCGGCAGAATACAGTTTTCCGCCTACTGTGACAGAAACCGTTGTGGGCATCTGGTACAAACTATTTGCCGGAAACGAGCCTTTTGCTTTCTCAGGATAAACGGAGAAATATGCACCCATGTAGATGGTATCACCAAATATGCAATCTGTTACCTGATAAAGCTTCTTTTCCGTACTGCTTCCTACCGTACTCTCAATCCAGATGGGAATCTCCCGGATATCCCTCGGTATCCCGGTATTCGGAAATTCAACGACCATGCTTTCGATTTTTTTATCCCCTGCGCCATATTTACTATAATAAATCTTTCCGTCTACTTCTGCGCAGAACCTCTCATCCTCCTCCAGCGTTCCCAAAAAAAACACCCCGCCTCTGGACACATCCAATGATGGGACATATATATGTTTATTCTCTACTGACAGGCTTGATTCCTTCTTGCACCCATAGGCATCCTCCATGTATACTTTCACGCCATTTCCAATCTTCTGCGTTGGATAGGAAATTGTAAAATGTCCATCTTCCTGTATTTGCGCATCGTATTTTTCAAACCCTACTTCCGCATAAATACGGGCAGCCATCTTTTTTTCATCATATCCTTTCACACAATTTTGATATGCCTTCAAGCCCGATATATAAATAAAATGCTCGCGGAAGTTCACAGAATAAAAAGGCGTTTTCTCCCCTCCCATATTCTCTACCCACGCAAAATACTTTCCGGCAGCCAAAGATACCCCTTCTGGAAAATTCAGTTCAAAATCTTCCCTGCTGTTTGTAATTGTGATTGGCAAATAAATAATCTTTTCTCCATCTTTCTCCTTTGAGACACAAAAAAACGCATCCTGAGCCATGTTCGCATCATCAATCCGAAAGGAGGCTGTCTTGTGATCTAATATCACATTAATTAATCTCCATTGAGACTCCTCGGCAGAAACATCAGCGCAGCAAAACACACCAACCAATAATCCAAAAACTAATAATATGCTAACCATTCGTTTCATTTTTGAATTCCTCCTTCGTATATACAGGTAAATGCTATTTCGTCAGTTTCCCCACCACCAGGTTGATATCCTTGCCATCTGCCTTTCCCTTCAGGTCTGCCATGACAGTCTTCATAATCAGCCCCTTATTCTTCGTGGCAATCACTTCCCCATACTTGGTAGTAAGAATCTCCTCAATCTCCTCCACGCTTAGCATCTTCGGCGCATATTCCTTCATGATGTCCAGCCTTGCCTGATATTCCGCCCGCAGGTCTTCCCTGTCTGCCGGGCAGGTATCCACCTGCTCCTTGGCAGTCTTCACTTCCTTTAGCACTGCCCGGTCAATGAGTTCCTGGGGAATGTCCTCCCGCTTCCCCTCATCGATGGCCAGTTTCTTCACTGCAGAAATCAAGTTGGAAATCGCATCCTTCCGCACCTTGTCCTTCGCCTTCATCGCTGCTACCATATCCTTCTGCATCTGTTCCATGCTCATAAAAAATCCTCTTTTCTGCGCTGTCTATGATGCCGCCCCATGCCTGACAGCGCCCAGGCGCAGGGCTTTTGGGGTCAAAAGGTATTTTGCCCCCAACTGACGCTACGGATTGCTACGAAATTATCGCAATCTTATCATATTATACATTTATCAGACTTCTAAGTCAAAATTCCAGGAAATCATCTTTCACAAAAGACTCCTGCGAATCCGCTGTAGAACCTTATCCCATGTCAGCCCGGCATCGTCCATCAGGCTGTCATATGGTCCGGCATGGGGATACCTGTCCTCCACGCCGATGCGGAGCAGTTTCGGGGACTTGGATAGGCACGAAAGTTCTTCTGCCCCCCTGCCGTCCTCCCTGACTGATTCTCCTGCAAATACTCTCCATTCACGCCCTTCACACCACCAATCCTCTGGACAGGCTTCCGATGACATCATACCCATCCCAGTATACACCGATATCCATGGCCTGGCCCACCGGAACAATCCTGTCCACGCCCCGCACATGGCAGTCCGCCAGGCGCTTTGCCAGCAGTTCTCTGGAAACGCCGTAGGTGACGCAGGTCTGAACCTTCTCGGATATCCTGCCAATGATCTGTTCCACATTCTCTATTTCCATTTCATAGAATAGTCCGAACTTTCCCCGCAGCTCTTCCATTTGCTCCGGCAGTTCCTGAAGGGTGACCACGTAGAGAAGGTTTCCATGCCGCTGAAGATGGCCATTCCCCTTGCCCGCAGCCCCATTCTCGCACAGCAGGGTGTATTTGTCCATCACCTTCTTTTCCGGCATGTCATAGCCTGCCGCGGCCCGATGCACCGCCTCCCAGAATCGCTGCCTCGCACCTTCCTCATGATTCGTCCAAAAAATCAAATGGGGGGAGGAGCAGGCATTCTGATCCATCAGGTAGGTGTCATTGTAAAACTTCCCTGCCAGTTCCGCCAGTTCTTCCTCTCCCAGAGATGCCACCGCCTCCTGGTCAAGGAGGGCGAAGGAATACCTGTCTGCAAAGGTAATCTCCGTGGCTCTGGGCTTCAATTCCGACTTTCTGATCTGTCGGATGGCGGCATCCCCGCCCCAGATCACCCGCACGTCGCACTGGCCGGAATAGAAGTCATTGATTTCCCTGTCATGGCCATAGGAAACTACCCGGGTCTGCCCCGCCAAAAGGGCATGCTCCGGCCGGCCAAGCACCTCCCGAAGCCCTCGGCAAAGAATGTCTGTCTGGGGGAAAGGCTTCTCCGAAACCCTGACCAGATTGGCATCTCCCGCCAGCATGCCAAAGGCAAGGCTGTAGGCAAAATTCACCGGCACGTTGGAGGGGGCGATATGGAACGCCAGCCCTCTCCCAAACCTGTTCCCGCAGAAAGGATAGGCATCCCGGAGCCGCAGGACATTCCCCTTCCGGCACCAGAAGGCAAATGCCATGATATCCGGAAATCCCCTGGATTCCCTGTCATTCCTCAGAAACCGTGACAAATCATCCAGAAAGCCACAGGCATCCTCGCTGTATATGGGAAGGGGCTTGATCTCCATATCCCTTTTCCCCGCCAATTCCTTCACGTCATTTTTGTTCATAGGTATCACTACACCCTCTCACTTCCGCATGCTTGATTCTTCCTGTAATCTCAAAATATTTTCCCAGCCTGCCGCAGGGACAGTCATCCTCCCCCAGAATCCTTCCCATGTCCTCCGTCAGGATGGAATGCCCCGGATAGGACTCCGGGATCGTGGAAACTACCTGAATGATGCCCTCCTCCCCGAAGGGGCAGACAGAGAAATCTCCTTTCCTTCTGGCAATGACATCAGAGAAAATGCTGGCATGGAGATGCCCATGCTCGCACTCCATATAGATGCATCCCGTCTGCTCCACCATGCCATAGTAGTCATGAATCCGGGAGATGCCGCACACTCTCTCCAGCTCCTCCCGAAAGGCATCCGGCGCCACCTTCTCATTCTGCAGCTTCTTCCAGCCGCCGCCGTGAATCAGCACGCCCTGGGACAGATCCACCCTCCCGGGGCATTTTGCCAGTTCTTTATAAAAATGCTGCCAGATCATGAAGGTGAATCCGAAGAGAAGGATGTTCTCTCCCCGGTGCTTCTCCAAAAATGCCGAAATCCCCTCCAGATCCAGGGACATATCCTCATGCAAGGCATATTTCCTATCCGAGGCGAAGATGGAGAATCCCAGAATGCCGGCTCCCCTGGCAGAGAACATCCGCCGATCCTTGATGACCGAAGGGCTGTCGATAATCAGCATGGGCATCCTGGCACTCCCGGTAAAATCCTTCACGATCTTCACCAAGGTTTTCTGCTGTCTGGAGGAAGTCTCCCTGTCCAGAAAAATCTTCGACACCTGCTGTCCCGTCGTTCCAGAGGAGGTCATGGTCTTGAAAATTTCTTCGTCGGGAATGCTCTTTAGTTCCATATCCTTAAACATCCTCACAGGAAGAAAGGGATAGTCATATGGATTTCTAATGCTTCCCGCCGGCCCTGCTCCATCGTCTGCCGCCGGAAAGAAATTGCCCTCCAGCAAATCCAGAACCCGTCCGTACTCCCGGCAGTTCTTCCGATGCATCTCCGTCAGTTCTCCCAGCCTTTCCCCGAGAACCCTTCCCTTCTCCTCCCTGCCCAGAGAGTAGGGGGACAGGGATAATAACTCGTCAAATTCCATGGCTTCCTTCCTTTCCCTCGCTCTGATATTTTGCCGCATTTTACTGTTCACGGCTCCGCCGCCCACAGCGGCAAGCTGGTAATCCTCTTGTTCAGTCAGCTGTAAATGGCAATGCTACGTTCATCCCTGCGCCTGCTCCATGTAAGCCGCCAGCTGACCGTACTGGGTCTTTCCCGCCTGGTTTTTCGGAATCTTGTCCAGCAGCTTCACCGTAAAGGCAGAGGAATGCAGCTTGGTCTTTTTCGCCAGAAATGGGATGATTTGCCCTGCCTCTTCCTCGGTAACACCCGCCAGAAATACGAAGAGCTTGTCGTCCACGCCGCCGCAGGCGCAGTCGCCCACGGAGAGCAGACCCTTGACCATTCTCTCCGCCTCGTCCAGATTCACCCTGTTGCCGAATATTTTCAGGAAACGCTTCTTTCGCCCTACGATAAAATAATATCCGTCCTCGTCCCGCTTGGCCATGTCCCCCGTCTCCAGCCTTCCGTGACGCTCATCTCCCCGGGACAGGTCTTCCCGGCATTCCCCGTATCCCAGCGTCACGTTCTTCCCATCGTATACCAGTTCTCCCACCGCATCTGCCTCTGAGATGACATCCCCCCGGGCATCCATCAGTTCCAGCGTGCCTCCCGGGATGGGAATGCCCATGCTGCCATATTTTTCCACGGCCTTCTCCGCCGGCAGATACGCCATCCTCGCCGTGGCCTCACACTGACCATACATCACCACGAACTGCTTCCCATGGTCTCTGGCATATTCCGCAAACTCTCGGTGGAGTTCCGGCGTCAACTTGCCTCCCGCCTGGGTCATGGTCTTCAGGGAGGGCAGATCCATTCGGAAGAACCTGAGTTTCTTTAGGATTTCATAGGTATAGGGAACGCCGCCGAAAGACGTGGCCTCCCGCTCTTTAAAAAACTGCCAGAACCTGCGGTCCATCAGGGTAGCATTGGTGGCGAGAATCGCGGCTCCCCGCAGCAGGTGGCTGTTGATGATGGACAGCCCATAGGTATAGTTCATGGGCAGGGTGGTAATGGGACGCTCTCCCCTGCAGATGGCCAGATATTCTGCAATGGAGGCCGCATTCACCTGAATATTCTCGTAACTCTGGCGCACCAGCTTGGGGCTTCCCGTGCTGCCGGAGGAGGTCAGAAGCAATGCCAGTTCCTCATAGAGGGGATGTCCGTGCTCCCCCTCCCCCCGGCAAAGGACATAGCCCCTCTCCCTAAAAATAACCCGATAGCCTTTGAGCGCACTCTCCATCTCTTCCGGCATGTACAGGTATTCCGGGCGGTACAGCTCAATCAGATTGTCCCGCAGTCCTTCCTCGATATTCCGATCCAGCAGGACAGGCACTACCCTATTGTTCAGAAACCCCACGTAGCCGCCGATGGAGGCAATTCCGTTCTCGCAGAAGGAAAACGCCAGTTTTCTCCGTTCCAGGCATGCCCCCATCCTGCCGCAGAATGCATCCAATTCCCGATAGGAAATGCACTGGCCCTGATCATCAATGATAGCAGGGCTGTCCCCAAATCTTTTCAAATCATCATAAAAAGCCATCACATTCTCTCCCTCAGTTACTGGTCGATGGGTTCGATTACCATCTCCCTCAAAAAATCTTCCCTGTCCAGCCAGGGTGCCTGGTCTTCCAAAGGACGGTTGACATACCTCTTCTTGCTGTTGAAGGTGGCGGAAACCCCGATAAACGGCTGTTCTTCCACGCACATCACCTCGCAGATCAGGGGGCCTTCTTCACGGAATATTTCTTCTGTCTTCCGGACAAGATCTTCCGAACCCTCGATGCGAAGATAGGGAATGCCAAATGCCTTGGCCAGCAGTTCAAAATTGGAAAAGCTGATTCCCGTGGAGGGATCGCAGCCAATCTGCCTCCCCCGAAAAGCATTGTTCTGTAGATGCCTGATGGAGGAATACCCATTATTGTTCATGATGCATACCTTCACATTCCTCTTGGTGAATTGCAGCGTTTCCAGTTCCTGCAAGTTCATCATCACGGAGCCGTCTCCGTTAATGGCCACCACGGGCCCGGGACACAGGTAGGAAATGCCGATGGCTGCCGGCAGGGCATAGCCCATCTCCGCCTGGCAGCCCGACGTGATGGAACGCTGCCCCTCCCTCACCCGAATGATAGGAGAGACGGTAAAAAAGGTATTTCCCGCATCGCTCACCACGGTGGCATGCTCTGGCAACACTTGGGACAGGGCTTCCGTGAAATAATACATATTGATTCTGTCCCCGGTCCTATATTCCTCCAGACAGGTAGGGAAATGCTCCTTCCAGTGCAGGCATTTTTCCCGCCAGCCATCCCAGTCTCCGGGCGGCTCCATCTCGTTCATTTTCTTGAAAAATGCCTTGGCATCTGCATACAGGAACTTATCTACCTTCACCGTATTCTTGGAATGCTCGTCCGCATCAATGTCCACCACCACGATCTTTGCCTCTCTGGCAAATTTCTGATACTCGTAGCCCGTGGTGTCGATGCTGAGCCGACATCCGGCGCACAGCACCAAATCTGCATTCTGGATGGCGAAATTCCCGGCCCTGGATGCTCCAAGCATCCCCACCATCCCGATGGATAAATCGGACTGGCAGTCCATCAGGTCATGTCCAAGCCTGGAATAAGTTACCGGAATCCGGTACTTCTCCGCAAAGGCAAGAAATTCCTCCCTTGCCCCAGACAGACGGATTCCATTTCCTACCAGCATGATCGGTCGCTCCGATGCCTTCAAATCTTCCAGAATGCCTTGGATTTCCTTTTCATCCGGCATCTGGGACATATCTTCGCCGGGAGCTTGGAACTTTTCCTGTTCCTCCGGGTCGATGACCATATTCTGTATATCCATGGGAACGTCAATCCAGGAAGGACCCTTCCGCCCCTCCTTCGCCATGTAGATTGCCTTTCCAATCTCATAGACAATGCGCTCCGGATCATTCAGCATCACGGAATACTTGGTAATGTGCCGGGTCAGGGCTACGATATCTGCCTCCTGCCTTCCCATCTGGCGCAGGGGGACTTCCGCATTGTGCACCGTCTGATTCCTGGCAGCCTGTCCCGACAGGAAGATGCAGGGCACGCTGTCCTGCCAGGCATCCAGCAGAGGAGTCATGGCATTGGTTCCGCCGCACCCGGTAGTCACCACGCATGCCCCCAGCTCATTGTTGTACTTGGCGTAGCTGACTGCCGCCATTCCTGCCGCCTGCTCGTGATGGACTGACACTGCCTGAATTTCCTGATTTCTGGCAAGGGCATCCGTCAGAAACATGCATCCGGGGCCCGGCACGAAGAAAATATGCTCCGCCCCGGCTCGCAGC
>CATKZA010000040.1 GCA_949841235.1 uncultured Clostridiaceae bacterium | reverse complement strand
ATGAAGGGCGATAATTCCTCCCGAGGCTCCGTAGGGATGGCCGTAGGCCAGTGCGCCCCCTAGGATCTTGTACTTATCTACAGAGGCAGGAAATCGCCTGGCGAAAAGTTCGTCAATGACGGCAAAGGCTTCGTTGCACTCGAAAATATCGAGGTCCGCCGCCTCCATTCTGCGCTTTGTCAATAGTGCCTCCACCGCCGCCACTGCCATTTTGGGACTTTCCATGGGATTGCCTCCCACGGATGCCATGTCTACCAGTTCTGCCCAAGGTCTGCACCCCATGCTTTGGCAATAGTTCTTGGATGCCAGAGCGAGGAAGGCGGCACCGTCATTGGTGAGGCAGGAGTTCCCCGCCGTGGTCACCTGCCCGCCTTTCAGTACGCAGGGCAGGCGATCCAGCAGCCGCTGGCTCATCCTATGCCGAATGCCTTCGTCCCTGTGGCAATGGGGGATTACTTCCCATGCCACATCCACTAGAATGCGTTCTTCTTCGGCACGGCTTGCCAGGCTATGGCTGCGCAGCACCCAGGGATTCAGCATCTCTCTTGTGATTCCTTCTGCCTGTGCCGTCCGCTCTGCCCCTTCTAGCATTGCCGTATCCCTGTGGGCTCCCGGGGCGAATTTTGCCACATGGTAATAGGCATCATCCCCGCCCATGGTCTGATAGTCCGGATGGTTTGGGTGGTATTTCCGTCGGGGGGCAGTGGAACTGCTCTCAAATCCGCCGGCGATGTATAGGTTTCCCATGCCCGCCAGAATCCTTGCCCTTGCCATGCCCAGTGCCTCCAGTCCTGAACCGCACTGCCCGTCTATGGTGACTGCGGGAACTTTCTGGGACAGTCCTGCTTCCAGCATCATGAGCCGGGCAATATTTCCCCCGCCCCCCACTCCGTTTCCGGCAAGGATGCCGTCAACATCCTTCCCGTCAAACTGGCTCTCCGCCTTTTCCAGAAGGCATTCCAGGGTTCTGGCACCCAGTATTTCTGCGGGAATATGGCGGTACATGCCGTTTTCCACGCCTAGAAAACTTCGTCCTCCCATTATGATATAAGTCTTTTTCATCTGCCCCTCCCTTTTCGCTGGAAAAAATATGCCGCAATATGCTCTATATGGTTGTTTGGCTCACTGTGATCGTATTCGCTTTGTTGCTCCTATTATTTTATCTGTTTTTCGGGCATTGGTCAACCAGAAATAAAATATGGTTGACAATTAAACTTGCAGAGGATATACTGATGAACTGTAAATGGTAAAAAGACGATTCTAGTATAACGTAAAGCTATTTAGTTTTCGTTGTACTAGCTCAAATCTAGAAATCGCTATAATACAGAACATGAAAGGATGAATGGATATGACTTCTGCAAAGAGTATTTTCTCCACGAAATCGCTGGTGACCATGGCATTATTTGCCGCAATTTTATGCGTATCGGCATGGATCAGCATTCCGCTGCCGAATGGCTCTCATATAGCATTATTGAATTTTATCTTATTTCTCATTGCCCTGACCTTTTCCCCGGGCCAGTCCGCAATCATTGTATTGATTTGGTTTTTCCTGGGGCTGGTGGGCGTTCCGGTGTATGTGGGAGGCCAGGCTGGCATGGGCTATATCGCCAGTCAGTGGGGCGGTTATAATATTGGCTTTATCGCCGTTGCCTTTCTGATTCCCCTGTTGCGGAAATTGGCGGGGGATGGCTATCACAGGCTGGTCTGTACCTTGATTGCCATTCTGGGGGCGGTGCTGATTGACCTGACCGGTTCCCTGTGGCTGATGTGTATGGGGGAGGTGTCTGCCAAACAGGCATTTGTCATGGGATTCCTTCCGTTTATCCCGCTGGATCTGGTGAAGGCGGTAGTGTCTGCCCAGATTGCTCCGCAGTTTCGCCGTTTCATGCAGGAAGGGTAGGGAGTCGGTGTGATGGGGTCTGCCTGCCAGCTCCTGATTGCTGTCGCAGATGGCATGATGCGGCTTATTTTGATAGATAGGCGGCGTAGGGTTTGTCATAGTGGTAGCCCAGTTTGGTTGCCACGCCTACGGAGGCCATATTTCCCGCGTCCCAGTTGGGGTACAGGTTATGTTCCAGCGCCTTTAGCATCAGTGCGCTGGCGCAAGCCAGAGCCAACCCCTTCTTCCGATAATCTTCGTGGGTAATGATCTGAATCTCAATGCCCTCCCGGTAGGAGGTGTACGAGGATGCTCCCGACACGATCATCCCATCCTTGCATACCGCAAAGCCCATGCCCTTTTCATGATAATGTTCCCAATCGGTAAATTGGGAGCAGAAATCCCTGCACCATTCCGTTGCCATGATGCTGTCGTATAAGGCATGGTCGATTTCCTTTAGCGTATAATCTTCTGCCAGGGAACCGGCATATTTCCTCAGCAAGTCCCTGTCGAAAATATCTCCCTCTTTCTTAATATGATATCGTTCCATTTTCTGGCATTGCTCGCCGTACTCTCTCTCAATCAGGGGATGCCACCGGGGGCTGTCGGGTATCATCATCATTTCGGGGCGTAGCAATTTGCCCCCTTCTCCATAAAGGAATTCTTCCTTCGGCTCTCCTGCTAGAAATACAAAGCCCCCGGAAATCACCCTTCCGGTGGCGGGCGCGGAAACGTCGTCTACCCAGGCGGTTCCAAAATAATTCTGGATGCAGGATATTATGAGGGAGTCCTGTATATTGGAAAATAAAGGTTCCAATATTTCTTTCTGGCTGTCTGCAACTCTAATCATGATTTACCTCATTCCTGCGCTGCTTTTTGCTGCATAAAAAGAACTAAAGTTCTTGCAATGTTTGTGCAAGCCATGCCATGGCTTTGCAGCGCGCAGTCACAATGCTTGCAACACAAACCATGTTTGTGTTTTGAAAAATGTCTTGACTTCTATGAACGTATGTTCTATTATATGTTATAACACAGTATGCATCGTCTGTCAACCGGAAGGGGGAATTTACTTTATGAAGAAGATAGGCAGGGAAAACTTTTCTTTGAAGCAGCGGCATATCACGGTTAGGATATGCAGTTATATTGCGGCCATGATTCTAAGCCTGTGCCTCCTGGTATTTATCATCCAGAGCAGCCAGAGCAGCGAACCCCGCTTTATTGCTGCCAGTGTTTGCGTGTGGGTGCTGTTCTTCCTCTTTTGCTTTTATAAAATATACCGCACCAGGAATTACAAGGGCGTCTTTCGGAAGGGCACACTCTCCGTGGGGGAATTGGACAATCTGGACGGCATAGCCTTTGAGGAACTGGCCTGTGAGATTCTGGTGGCAAATGGCTTTGAAATTGCGGAGAACACGCCGGCCTCCGGGGACTATGGGGTGGATATTCTGGCCCAGAGGGAGGGGATGAGCTATGCGATCCAGTGCAAGCGGTATCTGGAGCCGGTAGGACTGGAGGCGGTGCAGCAGGTGTATGCGGGGAGGGCTTACTACGAATGCCATGTGGCCGTGGTGCTGACCAACCAGACATTTACTGCCAATGCAAAACATCTTGCGGACAAGCTGGGGGTGGTGCTGTGGGACAGGGAGACGCTGCGGAATCTGCTGTAAGGAAAACGCTGTGCTTTCCCAAAGCAAATATCAGTGCCGTAAACGACAAATATCGTTTATATGGGGGTGAGTTTTTTTATGCATGACATTCATATCTCGGTGAGAAATTTAGTGGAATTCATCATGCGTTCCGGGGACATTACCGTTTCTTCCACCGGATTGAGGGATGCGGATGCCATGCAGGAGGGTACCCGCATCCACAAGAAATTGCAGAGGAAGATGGGAGTCGGCTATCAGGCGGAGGTTCCCTTGGAGATAGAGATTCCCATCACCTGTGATGATATTGATTTTACTTTCACCTTGGACGGGAGGGCGGACGGCATTTTCTCTGACGAGGCGGGTCAGGTGGTGGATGAGATCAAAGGGGTGTATCGGGATATCCGCGGCATGAAGGAGCCGGTTCCCGTTCACCGGGCCCAGGCATTGTGCTATGCCTATATCTACGCTTCCAGGAAGGCATTGCCGGGAATGGGCATTCGCATGACGTACTGCCACATTCCCACGGAGAAAGTGCGTTATTTCCAGGAATATCTGGATTTTCCTGCCATAGAGGAATCCTTCTTTGACATAGTGATGGCCTATGCCAAGTGGATTGCCTGGCAGATCCGCTGGCAGGAGAATAGAAACGCCTCGATTAAGGCGGTGGAGTTTCCTTTTCCCTATCGGGAGGGGCAGGGGAATCTGGTCAAGGGGGTATATCAGAGCATCCTGCGGAAGAAGCGGCTGTACATCCAGGCACCTACCGGCGTGGGCAAGACGATTTCCACGGTATTTCCCGCCGTGAAATCCGTGGGGGAGGGACTGACGGAGAAGATATTCTACCTCACTGCAAAAACCATTACCCGCACGGTGGCTGAGGATACTTTTGGCTTGCTGGGAGAAGAGGGGGCAAGGCTAAAGTGCGTCACCATCACTGCCAAGGAAAAGATTTGCATGCTGGATAAGCCCGCTTGCAATCCAGGCTCTTGTCCCCGGGCCAAGGGACATTTTGACCGGGTGAATGAGGCAGTGTTCGACGTGCTGAATGCAGAGGACATGATTACCCGGGATACGGTGCTGCTCTATGCCCGGAAGCATGAAGTGTGCCCCTTTGAGATGTGTCTGGATATCTCGACCTGGTGCGATGTGATAATCGGTGATTATAACTATGCTTTTGACCCGACTGCCAGCCTGAAACGCTTCTTCTCTCTGGACAAGGAAAATGATTTTGTCTTTCTGATAGACGAGGCTCATAATCTGGTGGACCGGGCGAGGGAGATGTATTCTGCCACGGTGGTGAAGGAAGAGTTTCTTGCCATGAAGAAGATGGTGAAGTCCCGCAATAAGAAATTGGCCGGAGCCATGGAGTCTTGCAATCGCTCTCTCCTGGAACTAAAGAGAGAGTGCGATGATATGGCGAAATATGACCTGATCCAGTTGGAGGGCTTTATTTTGCGGGGAATGCGGCTTTGCACGCTCACGGAGGAATTTCTCCAGGAGCAGGAACATGCCGGCACCGGGGAGCAGGGGCTGGCTCCCCTCTTGCCGAAGGAGCGGGAGCGTCTGCTGGATTTTTATTTTAATCTTCGGGAGTTTCAGAATATTTATGAACTGGCGGATGATTACTATACCGTGTACGGTGACTATTCTTCGGAGGGCAATTTTCGGCTGCACCTCCAGTGCATGGATCCTTCCGCCAACTTGGACCTGTGCTTGAAGAGGGGCAGGTGCAGCGTGTTCTTCTCTGCCACTTTGCTTCCCATTCACTATTATCGGGAACAGCTGGCAGGCAGGGAGGAAGACTATGCTGTCTATGCCCCATCCCCCTTTTTGCCGGAAAGGCGGCTGCTTATGATTGGGAGGGGGGTGTCTACCAAGTATGCAAAGCGCAGTGCAGCCATGTATGAAAAGATTGCCAATTATATCTTTTCCTTTGTGCAGGGAAAGGTTGGAAACTATTTGATTTTCTTTCCCTCATACCGTCTGCTGGAGGATGTGCATGTCTCTCTGTTGGATTTGGTGAAAGGGATGGAGATGGATCTCTTAACGCAGGAAAATTCTATGGCGGAGGCAGAGCGGGAGGAATTTCTGTCTCATTTCCAGGATGCGCCGGAAAGGACGACCCTGGGGCTGTGCGTGATGGGAGGAATCTTCGGGGAGGGGATTGACCTGAAGAGAAACAGGCTGATTGGCGTGGTCTTGGTGGGTACCGGGCTTCCCATGGTCTGTACGGAGAATGAACTTTTTCGGGAATACTTTGACCAGAGGAAGGGGTCTGGATTTTCTTATGCCTATCAGTATCCTGGGATGAATAAGGTGCTGCAGGCGGCAGGGCGAGTGATTCGCACCACGGAGGATGTGGGAGCGATTCTCCTTCTGGACGATCGATTTTTGCAGAGAGATTATCAGGACCTTTTTCCCAGGGAGTGGTTTCCCTATGACGTTGTGACGTTAAATTCTCTTCCAAGTCGATTGCAGGAGTTTTGGGGCAGATGGTGAAATATTTACAGCGAACGCCCAGATAAAATTTTTTGTCGCTCACTATACAAACCATGATATTTCCTGTACAATGAATAAAGTTGTTTGTTAAATGGTAACGGCTGTCTCCATGGCTGTGAGGAAAGATATGCAGTTTGCATGAATTGAAGGAGGACATCTATGCTGGATTCCTGTAAATGCTCCAATTGCGGAGGTTATATGACATTTGACGCCTCTTTAGGAAAATTGCGCTGTCTCAGCTGCAAGCAGGAGGAAGTGGTGGAACATTACGAAGCTCAGTTTGAGCCTTATGCCTGTCAGGATGAGGGAAACATCTATCAAGATGAAGAAGCTAGGCAGTATCTGTGCAGGCAGTGTGGCTCTGCTATCATTACGGACAATCGCTCTGCCCTGTCAAATTGCCCCTTTTGCGGCAATTTGATGACGCTGGGGGAACGGCTATCGGGGGAGGATGCCCCTGCTCAGGTCATTCCTTTTAAAATATCGGAGAAGGAGGCGGCAAAGGCATTCAGGAAATGGCGGAGAAAGCTACCCTTCTCGCCCCATGATTTTCCCAGGGGAGAGGAAGCGGGGAAAGTGATGGCTATCTATTTCCCTGTCATGTGTTATGATTTGCGGGCGCAGGGCGAGGCCATGGTGGATGCCCTGCGCAGGAAGAGGCTGGCTACCCAGGAGGATGAAAGGGAGGAAGTCTCCCACTATGCTTTGTATCGAAAGAATGATTTGTTTTTCCCCCAGATACTCGTAAGCAATTCGGGCAATATTAGCGATAGCCTGCTAGAGAAGCTTGGTCCTTATGATTTCCATCACGCCCAATCATTCTCTACCGTTCATTTGGGCAGATGCTTTTCCGAGAAAAATGCGAAATCGCCGGAGGAGGTTTTTCCAGTGGCGCAAAAGAAAGCGGAAAAGTACGTGGAAGAATATATCCTGGATTCCATCCATGATTATGAGGAGGCGGTTATCGATGAAAAGAAATATGAGATTGGAAAAAGTGCTGCCATCTTTGCCCTGCTCCCTGTCTGGCTGGTGATGCGCCATGGACAGGAGGAGGAATATGTTTTTGCCATGAATGGGCAGACGGGAAAAGTAGCGTCTGACCCGCCCAGATCCTGGGTTAAGGTTGCGACTGGGGCGGGACTGATTTCCTTTACCATATTTTTGCTGTTTCGGATTATTACCCTATTGTTAGGAGGGCCTTTGCTATGAATCTAATGTTTTGCACAAGAATTTTTTCCATGGGAAGGCATGGGGATGGAAGAATAAAGGGGAGGATCTTGGCCTTTATTTCTGTGGTGGCATGCATGCTCTTGTCGGGTGCCAATGTCGCATCGGCCAAGACGATGATTTCTGACAGTGCCGCGCTTCTCAGCAGGGAGGAGGCCTCCAAGATAGAATCCGATTGCGATTTGATTTTGCAGCAGCACGACACCTCTGTTTTTGTCATTACTACAGACAAGCTGGGCAAGTCGGATGACTATCAGAACTATTTGGAAAATCAGCTGGAGAAGGCTGGAGATCATGAAAACCTGGTGATTTTATTTGTCAGCATTAAGGATGGGGATGGCGTATGCCAAGTGGTCTGCCATGGAAAGATTCAGGAACTTCTCACCCCGAAACGGATGGAAGATATGAAGAATGCGGTGGAGGGAAAGGTAGAAAGCGGGAAGTATTATCAGGCAATAGATGATTTTTGCGATGACGTGACCCGGGCGCTGGTCATATCGCCTTCGCTGGATGGCTTTATCTTCCAATCCCTGCCCCAGTTGATTGTCTCTTTGCTTTTGGGGTGCGGAACGGTGTTCTATTTTCTGGGTTCCGCAAAGAGAAAAAAGGATTCGGGAGACACCCGGCTGAATGAAAGCCATTTTAAGGATTTGGGGCGTCTGGATCACTTTTCCCATAAGGAAGTGAAGATTTTGAAGGATAAGAAGGCAAAAAGCGAGTAGTGGCTGCAATCGCAATCCAATCAGGGTTGAGGATTTTGGCGATAGGGGGATGCGGGATGGATATTTTACGCAGTTGCATGCAGAATCAAGGGAACGTCTTTGTCATCATCAATATTCTGGAATTTGCTATGGGCCTTCTCCTGTGCCTCATACCTATGAAGAAGGCGTGGCAGGAATATCTGGTATGCGCCTATGGCGGCTTTCTCTTTGGGGCGTTTCCCGCATATGATGTTTCGGAAAGCATTTTATTCATGGTGGCATGCTCTGTTATTCTGGCGGCGGGGCTTTGCCTGGTTCAGTATTTATATCGGGATGGTCTGTATTTGCCAGTGCTTGTTGTTCTTGCGAAAGGGATTTTCATCCTGGGGAGCATGATCTTGTATGAAATGGATAACGGCAGGTCGTTCTATCAGACGGTGTTCGCCTGGTCGATGGAGGAGTTTTTTCCGCTGGCGGTGTTCTTGTCAGTGATTGCCTATGTTGCCATGAATTTTGTGATAAATCTTGCAAAGATCAGGTCGCATGTTCCCTTGGCATTATTTGGGGCAATGGAATTGTGCGGGGCCGCAATTCAACTCTATCGGGCAGATGACAGCGCTTTTGATAAGCTGCTGCATGATAGGGAAGGGACTTCTGACATTTTGTTTTATATTTTGAAGGTGGATTTTTCCTATTTTGACGAAGGGGCGATATTCGTCATGGGATTGCTTGCCATATTGGCAGGGTATTTTCTCTGGAATAAAATATTCCAAGCAGTGCTTGCCGCTTATGTTGAGCGGAAGAGGAAGGAAGGGAGCAGGACGAAGCAGAGCATATAAGATTGGGCAAACTATGCAAAAAATATGGGGAGTATCGCGAGGAGGACTACTGATTGGAAATGGACGCAGGGGAATCTATGAAAATCGCAGTCTGCGAGGACAGGGGCGAGGAGGCGCAGTGGCTATGCGAAGTGATTTGCCGCTGGTCCAGAGAGAATGGCATGCCAGTGGAAATCAGTTCCTTTGCAGATGCGGCTTCCTTTTCCTTTGCCCTGGAAGACACGCTTTTTGATGTGCTGTTTCTGGACATCAAGATGCCGGGGGAGGATGGGGTTGCGCTGGCAAAGCGGCTGAGGGAGCGGGCATATGATATATCCATCGTGTTCGTGACCGGGGAGAGGGAGTACGTCATGGAGGGATATGAGGTGGAGGCGGTGAATTATCTGCTGAAGCCCGTGGAGGATGAACAGGTTTTCAAGTGCCTGAATCGCAATTGTGAAAAGATTTGCAAGCAGGAGCCTTTTTTGGTATTAAAGACGGAGGA
>CATKZA010000039.1 GCA_949841235.1 uncultured Clostridiaceae bacterium | reverse complement strand
GTCTGTTGGCAGCATCAGGGGAAGTTCCAGCCATCAGTATAATCCCTTTGTGATATTGGCAAGGCCGGATGCTACGGAGCGCATGGGAGAGTGTTATGGATTTTCTTTTGTTTATAGCGGCAATTTTTCCGGCGAGGTGGAGATGGATCAGTATGACCAGACCCGATTTGTGATGGGAATTTCCCAGGAGCAGTTTTCCTATCCCTTAGAGGAAGGAGAGGGATTCCATGCGCCGGAAGTTCTGCTCTCTTATTCCGCAGAGGGACTTGGCAAACTGTCCCAGCAGTTTCACCGATGTGTCAGGGAGCATGTCTGCCGGGGGAAATATAGGAATCAGGTGCGGCCGGTATTGGTGAACAGCTGGGAGGCTTGTTATTTTGACTTTGACGGGGATGCCATTGTGAGGCTGGCAGAGCAGGCGGCAGAACTTGGCATAGAATTGGTGGTGCTGGACGACGGATGGTTTGGCCGAAGGAATGACGACAATACCTCTCTGGGGGACTGGCAGGTCAATGAAGAGAAGCTGGGCTGCAGTTTGGAAGAGTTGTCTCGTCGCATTCATGAGAAGGGCGTGGAATTCGGGATTTGGATAGAACCGGAAATGGTATCCGAGGACAGCGACCTTTATCGGGAGCATCCGGACTGGGCCATGCAGATTCCATGCAAGGGACCGGTAAGGGCAAGAAATCAGCTGGTGCTGGATTTCGCAAATCCGGTGGTGGTGGAGCATATTTTTGAGAAAATATCTGCCATACTCCGGCAGGGGGATATCAATTATGTAAAGTGGGATATGAATCGGAACCTTGCCGATGTTTTTTCAAAAAATACAAAGGAGCAAGGGAAGGTGCTGTATGACTACATGCTGGGAGTATATCGGCTCCTAGACCGGCTGACGGGAGAATTTCCCCATATTTTGTGGGAGGGATGCGCTGGAGGCGGCGGAAGATTTGATCTGGGCATGCTGTATTACACTCCGCAGATATGGTGCAGCGACAATACAGATGCCATTGACCGCATCCGCATCCAGTATGGCACGTCCTTCTGCTATCCCCTGTCGTCCATCGGCTCCCATGTGTCCGCAGTGCCCAATCATCAGACAGGGAGGGTGACGGATATTGCCACCAGGGGCGTGACTGCCATGACAGGTGCTTTTGGCTACGAGCTGGACTTGGGGAAATTGGATGAGGATGAGAGGGAGAAAATCAAAGAGCAGATTGCTTCGTACCACAAACTGGCACCTTTGATTCAGCGGGGGGATTATTATCGAATCAGCAATCCCTATGAGGATGAATATGGTGCTTGGATGGTAGTGGATCGAGATAAAAGCAGTGCCTTGCTCAGCGTGGTGCTGTTGAACATTCATGGAAATATGCCCGTCATTTATGTGAGGCTGGATGGCCTTGATGAGGAGAGGGAGTACAGGGATGCTCGCACGGGAAAGGTGTATTCCGGGGCGGCATTGATGGAGGGGGGCATGCCGATACCTCTGGGGCTTGGAGATTACCAGGCTTACCAGATGATGTTTGAAGTGGTGGAGTAGGGAGTTGTAAAGGACCCCTGCCGGCTGTGGCTGGCAGGGGCCAATGTCTTCGATAGGGGAATTTGCGTCTACTCTTTTTCCATGTCCTGCGTGCTGTTCTCTTTCCACAGTTTCCTATAGATTTCTTGGAACCGCGCAATATCTTCTTCTGTGATATCGCAGTAAAAACTGTATTTTTCTCCTCCCACGTAGACCACGTAGCCGCCGCCCGGATTGGTGAGAAGGATGTTGTACAGCAATCCCTTCTCGTCATGGATATTCAGGGAAGTCCATGCGCCATATAACATATCTTTCTCGTCTTTTGGCATGGGCGGTTCGGTCATCTTGTTCGGGGAAAGCCTGGAAATGATGCCCTTCATGGTTTTCAGCAGTCCCTTATTGGAGGTAAAGCACTCTTTGTCCTCCACGAAGCCTGATATTTTTGTGGCATGCTGATAGCCGATTTCTTCTATGGCTTCAGGCCGGGATGCATCGTTGACGGGCGGGCTATTATCCTCAAGATCGACTGGGGTCGTGGGGGATGGGCTGGCGGTAATGCTTGCCTTTCCCTCCTTTTTCCCATGGGATGAGTTTTTTATGGCATATTGATAAATTCCCGCCGCTACTCCTATAGTTAGGATGGCGGACAGTGCCAGTAAGAACTTTTTGTTCATAATGATCTCCTTTCCGAACCGCATGCGATGGTTTACTTGCATCGAAGGGTAGTGAACCATCTTACAATATCGTTTTTGAAACGAAATTTAGTTCTCGGTTTCTTGATATATTCAACGGAGGTACATGCATTCGCTGCTGTATCATAGTAGGTAATTTGATTGATGCCGCCATAGGTGGTATAACCAATAATGGTAAACGTATGTCCATATCTATGGCCATAGGCTGACGCAATAACAGGTCTTTGCGCCAGAATGTTTTTTTGAACTGTTTCAAAACTAACTTGGCAGTCATCAATCTTGCCATAAGTGACGCCGTATTTCTTCAATGCTTTTTGCTGGTCATAATTGCTCCCTCCTTTATCATATTTTATTTTCATTTTGTCAGCGACCTGTCTTGCCGTCAGTGATTTATACTTTGAATAGTTCAGGTATCTCAGTATGGTAGCCACTGATGCCGCCCAGCATGTCTCATCTCTTTTATATTGCGGAACCAGGCAACCGGATGTATTCAGTCTGACCACGGATCCCTTTTTGGTTGAAAAGCCTCGTGCGCATAAGGGTATATCCTTTTTAGGCATCTCATCCTCTTCCTGTTCTTTTGAATAAGAATGCAATATGGCATCAACCTTGTTTTTGGTGGATAGACTTTCAAATACTTTTGCATTTGCTTTTTCCCTGTCGCTCAATGTGTTGTCCTCTGACTGTGGCGTGTCGGTTAGGATTTTTGTGAAATCATTATTGGCGGCATACAGGTTTTGCCCATCTTCATAAAAGAGATAGTCCTCGTTATCCTGATAATCCAGTTTATTTAACACGGACGCATAATCTGTGCCGATGCCTGCGGCATAGTCTCCATCGCATCCCGTGACATAAAGCACTAAGATGATTTTGCCGTGATTAGAAATAGGATAATAATAGATGGGATCCTGCTTTCCCAAGTTTTCTGCAGAATAGATGATGAATGGCTTCTCAATTTCCACATTGGCATATTTTTCTATCGTAACGCCAAAATTTTGTGGATTCTTTTTGACCGTTTCGATCAGTGAGGAAGCCCTCTGCCTTGCGTAGTCATCAACCCCTGCCGGGATGAGTTCTGACAGTTTTTCCGAGATGTCTGTGGCCTTCTTCTTTGATGCCAGATCCTTTTCCGTAAGACCGAGATCCTCCAGAGCATCCTCCTTGGCCTCCTCCATGGAGACAGCCTCTGCATCCTTGCATGAAGCGGCTTGGGTTATCGCCATGTTGCCGGAAAAGGCGGTGCATGTTGCAGTTGCTAGAACTAAGAACTTTTTTAGAAATGTTTTTTTGAATATTGCCATATTCAGATCCTCCTTTGTATGTGATAGATTAAAGATGAGGGCCAGTATACTTGCCTCCTAGATTTGAAAAATATAATTGCAATTACTATTTATTTATAACATATGTTTTGGAGAAATGCAAGAGTTTTTTGAAATAATTTCAAACCTCTTGCAAAGTTGTTACAATATATAGGTGTAGGGACATATGTTTCCAGCGTGTACACGAAAAAAAGAGAGGTAGGTTGTAGATTGTATGACGATTCAGGAATTGGAACAAGTAATCGCTGGGGAAGGAAAGAATATTTACTCCTTCTGCCTGCAGCTCACCGGAAGCAAACATTTGGCAGATGAACTTTATCAGGATACATTTCTGAGGGCGACTGAGAAGATCAGGAAATTGGATGGGGAGGGGAATTTGAGGAGTTATTTCTTGTCGATTGCACTGATGCTGTGGAAGAACCAGAAGCGGAAGTTCGCATGGAGAAACCGCATTGCTCCCGTGGACTCTTTTAGCGAGGAGATGGGGGAGGTCATAGGAGGGGAGGAGGATGTTTTGGGGGACTGCCTCAGAGAGGAGCAGTGCAGATTGGTGAGGGAGGCGGTATCTTCCCTGCCGGAGAAATACAGGGTACCCATTTTGCTTTATTATATGGAAGAGATGTCGGTGGCAGAGGTGGCGGGGGTGATGAAAATCCCGCCGGGCACGGTGAAGAGCAGATTGCGTGTTGCAAGGAAGCGTCTGGAATCAGAATTGGAGGGATATTATTATGGATAGGAAGATAGATGATGTGCTGTATGAGGCATTGAAGCCCGCAAATGAGCCTGAACCAGAACTGAATCGCCGGATTTTGGACAGGAGGTTAGAGAGAGATATGAGGAAATATAATATAAGAAAGACCGCAGTGGCGGCGATAATTGGCATCTTGGTGACGGCGGGGGGCGTTTCCGCCTACGCCGCATCCCGGAATGTGTCCTTGCTTTCCCTATTCCAAGGGGAGAGCAGGGAGGTGCAGAAGAGAGCGGAGAAACTTCTGGATACACAGGTGGAGCAGGAGAAGGACTCTAATAAGGAGCAATCCCAGTTGGCCAGTTTCCGAGTTAGAGAAGCGATTGTAGATATGAATCAGGTAAGGGTGCAGGTGGAAGTGAAGGCATCTGATCCGGAAAAGTATCTGCTGGTGCCGGAAGGCATTGGGAAAGACACGTCTGTGGAGAACCTGCGCAAAGATGGGCTGAAAGGCGACCAGACCATTGCCGACTATGCTAAGAGCATGGGAAAGAAGTGCCTGAAGGTGGGAGCGGACATTCGGACGGAAATGCAGACAGTGGAGCATCGCATGGAGGAAGATGGCACGATACTGTTCAACATTGAGTATAAGAATGAGCATAAGGGCAAGAAATTGGATTATGTGTGCGAAACTTATGTATATCCGGCGGAGTCAGATTATGAAGATAGGATTCGGGGCGAGGTTGCATTCGCACTAACGAATCAGACGGATGTAGAGCAGATCAAATATGTCCCTGCGACGAAGGGGAAGGTGCCTGGCACAGACCTGGTGGTTGATGAGGTGATTTTTGACAAGAGTGATTTGGAGATGATCTGCAATGTCAAGTATCATTATGCCGGTGAGAAGAAGGATTGGTCAAATACGAAGGAAGCTGATATCTGCTTTTATTTGCTGGACTCACAGGGTCGCATCATGGATTCACAGGATGGCGGATCTACGGAGAATGGAAGGGAGGTTACCCAGAGCTGGGGGTATTCGCTGACAGAACTTCCGAAAACCATTTCCTTCCAGGCTAAGGATGTCATGGAGAAGAAGGCCTATGGCACGGTGGATATGAAATTGGTGAAATAGCATAGACAAAGGCCTATGGCAGAGGCGTATCAGTAAATTGCATAATCCCCCTGCGGTGCAAAGCATTGCAGGGGGATTTGTCGTGAGGAGAAATATGGTTTATGATAAAATAAATGCTGACGCATTTATGATGCAAGTTGCTCCGCAACTTGGCTATGCCAGAAACCATGGCAGGAAATATGATAAAAAAATAAATTAATTTCGACACATGCCCCATCCGGGTTGTATCTCTAGTGAAAGGAGGAAAGATGATGCAGGAGAATTTGTTAGGTACCGACAAAGCGCTGAATTACGCCATCGTGCATGAAATGTACAAGGAACAGGAATTTACCAAGGTTTATGAAATGTTTGTGGATGATATCTATCGCCTCTGCTTTTCCTTTATGAAAAATCGCATGGATGCGGAGGATGTGGTGCAGGAAACCTTCATGAAGTACTATCATTCAGGAAAGGATTTTGAGAATGAGAACCATCTGAAAGCCTGGCTGATCGTGACGGCCTCCAATCACTGCAAGAATTTATTGAAGCAATGGTGGAGGAGAGGGCAGAATCTGGAGGATTACCAAGAGACCGTGGGAGAGGACGTAGAGATGGTGGATGAGATGATGGAGCTGGTGATGAAGCTGCCCCGGAAGTATAAGACGGCGGTCTATCTCTATTATTATGAGGGGTATGACAGCAGGGAGATTGCCAAGCTGCTGAAAAAGCCGGATTCCACGATCAGGACATATCTGCAAAAGGCAAGGAAGCTTTTGAAGCAGGAATTGGTGCGCTGAATGAAGGGTTACCATTCGCAGTTGGATAACAGACGAGGGTTTTTGCTATGAGCGGCGAGATTGTGAATAGTAAAAATGAAGATTTGTCGGTTGAATGAAGTTTGCCTTGGGGAAATGGAGGTCATAATGGAGAACAAGAATAAAATCAATCAAAGGATGAAGGAATCTTATGGAAAGGTTCGGATGTCCCGGGATGCAAGGGAGAGGATTTATACGGAGATTATGGATTCGGAAGAGGCAGGAAACCGGGGTGCAGGGAAGGAAAGGAGAGGGAACCAGCGGGGGCGCATTGCACTTTCCGGATGGAAGGTGGCTTTGGCAGCCTGCTTGGGGCTTGCCCTGATTATTCCCACCGGGGTGTATGCGGCGGGAAAGATTTCCCGGTATCTTACCGTGACCATTGGCGGGAGCAAATATCAGGCAGAGATTCGCATGAACAGGTCTGATGGAACGCTGGAGGCTTCTGGCTTGTCAGGGGAGGGGGATTCGGAGAATAAAGGCTCGGGTCATCAGGGTGCAGAAAGTGAAGCTTCAGAAAATAAAGGCTCTGAAAATAAAATTTCCGATGTCCTGAAAAAGCCGGAGAAATATATTCGGGTGAAGGCGGACTTTGGAAAGGATTACAGGTATCAGGATTGCAGCATTGAATACGAGGGGGACGAGGATGGGAATGTGAAGGCCGTCAAGTGCGAAATCGAGGAGGGGACGGATGGAACGTACAATTATTCCCACAGGGATGGCTTCCATGGGGGAAAGGATTTTTATTATGATGTGATTTATATGGACGTGGGCGAGGATGCCATCCTGAAATTATATGACAAGGCGTTGGTGAAGGAAATCACCGTGAATGGTCACAAAGCACTGCTGTGCCAGGCCAATACGGTGCAGGGGTCTCAGTACGCATCGGATTACGATACGGACTATACGCTGGATGTGTATGTATTCTATCAGGAGTATGGATATGTCATTGATTTTCGCGGCATGCAGGGGCTTGGGAAGGAGAAGCTGACCTCTCTGGCGGAGAGCGTTTCCGTGACGGAGGCTAAGAAGGAGCAGGCCAGCAGATATGAGTACCTGAGCCGTTTGCAGCGGGCAGATCAGCAGCATGAGGAAGAAGTGAAAAGACAAGAAATCCTATCTCCGGTGAAGGGGCTGAACCAGAAGGTGTCTTATGAAGGGCTGACCTGTCAGGTGACAGACGTGTCAATCTCCTCTGATGTGAAGGATAAGGACTTGAAGAAATATAATGATGACTTCTTTACGGAGAAGAGCGGATACTGGGACGGGAAGGGAAAATTAAAGCCTTATGTCCGGGAGAAGATAAAGCGTGGCGATGGCGTGTCCCAGCCGGGGATGTCCGTAGCCGGGACGGAAAAGGTACAGCCGAAGATGGTATGCGTGACCGTGAAGGTGAAGGCCGAGAGGAAGGCGCTTTTTGAACTGCCCATGGTGAGATTCCTTGAGAAGGAGAAGGGAAGGTATTATGATAACCGCAATCAGCGGTACTGGCAGTACAATCGTCCGGAAAAGATTGAGGATGCCCTGATTGATTTCATGCCCTGCTATTTCAAGGAAACCGCAGGGGGAAAGGGTTTCTGGCTAAAGGAGATGGAAAAGGGCGAGGAACAGGTATATCATTTTGCCTACATGGTGGATGAAGACATGACGGATGATATGGTTCTTCTGTTCGATGCAAATAACAGCCAGTCTGATATCAAGTATGTTGATCTATTCTCTTGAACGCAGTGATTCGCCGCAATGTTGCATGTGGCGAGGGTGCAAGATGCCATGCATCTTATCATGATACGTTTGATTTTGAAGCATAAAAAAAGGGAACGCCAACGCGTTCCCTTTTTTTATGCTTCGCCGCTTGTTTCAATATTTCAGCCGTCTGAGACTCCCCTTTCCGAAAGTATACTCCGGCGTATCAAAGGGATAGGAAACCTCCTCGGCATAGTACCAGGGATCACCCTCATGAGCAGGATTTTTCAGAAGATGAAACTCCTGGGCCGGCATATATCCCTGTCCCAGCAAAAATGCTTTCCGCCCTTGCTCATCCTCGCAGATATCCACTACCATGACCACATGCCCGGGACTTCCCGCCTTCAGGAAAATATTCCCCACATCAATTTGGGAGAGTTTGATTTTCTCGGACTCTTCCTTCATGGAGAGGGTGCTGGCATAGGAAAATACCATCCGCAAGTATTTCTGAAAACTCTGGTACGAGTCACTCTTCTCACCGCCAGACACCCAGGAAGTCCCCCTGTCCCCTGCCTGAATCCGGTATCCTCTGCGCCATTTTGCATAGTCTGCCTGAAATCCGTCCACAAAGCGGAAGGAAATCCGCTCCCTCTGCCCTGATTTCCAGAAATATTCTGCATACACCCGCATCACAGAATCCGCACACTGCTGCAGATCCTCCTTCTCCATCGGCAGTTTGAATACAGCTGCATGGGCATTTTGATTTCCCTTTTTCCTGTCATTATAGAGAAGCACCGGCTTCCCTGCCTTCTTCAAGGGATAACTCCGCAAAAAGGCCGTCAGACTGCCTGCATCCGCCTTCTTCCGCTGATAACCCTGGGGAGTGCGAATTCTCTTTTCCAGCGTGTTTCCTCTCTCATTGATAACCTGTTCCGGCTTGGCTGTGGATGGTTCTTCCATTCCTTTTCCCCCATCAGCCTCAGAATCAGTCTTTCCCTCTGAAGAAGGTATAGGACTAGCCTCTATCTCCCTTCCCTCCCCCAGACCGGAAAATACCTTCGCCACAAAGGTCACAGCCAGAACTAATGCTACAATCAGTATGATTGCTGCCACAAAAAGAACGATTCCCTTCCCCTTCTTTTTTTTCATGAAAATCCTCCATTCCTACTCAATTTCCCCTTCCTCCTATGAACCCATAAGTAAAAGCCAATGGCATCGTGGTACATGTTTGCCTTGGAAAATATCCCATATTCTATTTTAAGATTTGTTATCTAATATTGCAATATGTTTTTGGCATCTTTCATTGACAATCGGTTTCTTGGTGAATACAATGGAAGAAATGCTGGCGGGACAAGGAGGGCGAGGGCAGGTGCAGACGCTGTTGATTATTGACGATGAGAAGATGCTTACGGATTTATTGAAGCGGCATTTTACTAATCTGGGCTATCTGGTATATACGGCAAATGATGGGGAGGGGGCATTATCGCT
>CATKZA010000038.1 GCA_949841235.1 uncultured Clostridiaceae bacterium | reverse complement strand
ACACAAAGGCTGGCAAGATGATGTACTGTATGAAGCCGGAAGATGCTACTCCTATTGTATACGGTATGAATACTCAGGGTGGTGACTATGTAACATGTATTGGCGCTTCCTCAGAGTATCCTGAGAAGTGCATGGAAGTAATCAACTGGTTTGCAAGCCCGGAGGGCAAGATGACTTACGCATACGGACCTAAGGGAGTTTGCTGGGATTATGACAAAGAGGGCAATACTTACTTTACGGATCTGGGTAAGGAATGCAAGAAGAACGTGAATACTAAGATGGGCAATGGCTATAAGGGTTCCTTTAAGGATGGCCAGTGCCAGGCAGCTATCTCTACATGGGCAAATGACGTGGAGAATCCCGATTCTAACGGAGAGACTTACAACAGTGATAACTGGAAGAGCAATATCACAAAGGCTGAGACAGAGATTGAGCAGGATTGGAGAGATAAGACTGGCTGCAATACTTCCAATGAATATTTTGAGAAGAGCGGAAAATATTTGGTTTCTCCTGGTACATCATTTGCATTGGAGCAGAAGGATGATGACTTGAAGACTACTTGGTCACAGGTTACCAGTGAGATTAAGGCCGGTTCTTGGAAGGCTATGTACGCTAAGAATGATAAAGAATTTGAGAAGCAAGTAAACGAGATGATTAAGAAGGTTAAGAGCTACGGATATGATAAGTGCCTGGATTGGTCAAAGAAGCAGGCTGAGAGAAGATATCAGTTAGAGCAGGAAGCCGTCAAGAACAGCAAGAAGAAATAATGCATTTAGTCTCTGAGACGAGATTTATCATGATCTGTTGCGGATGATGGATAAATGCCAGAGAGTGCCATAGTGTAAAACTGTGGCACTCTTTTTGCGTTCTTCTTAGGTGCAATCGCAGCTTTCCTAGTGAGCAATTTGTGAACTTGGAAAGACTTCGCACTATTATGTTCCCTTATACTAAGAGTACGCTTGAAATCAATGGATTTAGTCATAAAGAATATTTTTGTCTAATAGAATATAGTAAGAAGGGATTTCACGGAAAGAATTTGCAGAATCAAGCATAACGGAGGGAACTATGTCAAATACCAAAATTGTGGTTTTACAGGCAAAAAAAATGATATACGCAGGAATCTTGGCCCTGGCTGTCATTATTATTATAGTGGTACTCTTGGTGCTTTTTTGGCCGGGGAGAAATCAGGGAAAGGAATTGACATACAATTATGGCACCGAGCAAATTTATGAGGCGGGGGTCTATACCAAGGAATTGAAATTGGGAGATACCTCGGTGAATTTGCAGCTGACGCTAGATGAAGACCATGTGAAGTCTCTGGAAATTGTGAATCTGGAAGAGAGTGTGGAGACGATGTATCCTTTGATGAAGCCCACGGTGGAAAAGATTTCCAAGCAGCTGACAGCGGGCAATGGCATGGAGGAGATTGTGATGTCGGAGGATGCCCAGTATACGGAGAAGATGCTGGTGGAGTCCGTGAAAGAGATGCTGGAGGAACACGAAAAATAGATTTTGGATATCATGAACCAAAGATGGGTACATTTAACAAAGTATTACATGTATTTTTCTAATATAGTGAACGACAAAATTTTTGTCGTTTACTATAAAAGCCATTCTCAGATAGCTTGGTTTATGGGGGAATGGCTTTCTTGCTGTGCAGGAAATTGTTATAGAATCATCAGATGGAAGATTCATTGAAAACTATTTTACTATTTTTATGCTCTTATATACATTTAAAAATCTTTAAATCCGGATTGAACATCTTACAGCCATATGCTAATATAAAGCAGGGGCAAATCGCATCTCCACGACAGGCATGCCAGTTTACCTGGTCTGATTTGTTGCTGTGAAGAGCGAGACCTTGAAAAATAACAAGCAATACATGCCCCTATAAAAGGAATTGCAAATCATTGATTATACTGGCTTGTAGGTTCCGAGAGATTTATAAAATAATTGGGAGGAAAGATGATTATGAAATCCATCAAATTGAAAATTCAAATTAGCATGCTGGCAGTAGTATTAATTGGCTCAATACTGATTGGAGTCATAACTGCCCTTCTGAACGCCCAGGGAATTGACGACATGATGGAAAAGACTGTGGGACCCGCTACGCAAATGGCAGCGGATGCGGTAGAGTGGAAGATGGATCATTACTGGACGGCGCTTCAAGAGGCTGCCGCATCTGAGATTTTCCAAACATCCGGTCCTAAATCCAAGGAGTTAATCCCTATTCGAGATGATATTGCACAGCGCAATGGTTTCTTATACACTGGCAAGATGGATGCTGCCGGTAATTCGTCCACCGGTTACAGTTACGCAAATGAAGATTATTTTCAGCAGTGCAAAGCAACCATGAAACCTTATATTTCCGATATCATGAACGATGGAGAACAGATGATTTTTTTGCTGGAGGTTCCCATTGTAGTCAACGATCGATTTGAGGGCGTGGTATATGGCGGCATTAGTGCTGATTTTTTATCAGACATTGTGGTCAATCTGGCAATGGGCAATGATGGCGTGGCCTATGTGCTGGATAAAAGGGGCAATGTCATTGGTCATCGGGAAGCTTCCGTGGTAAAAGAGGGCTCCAACATGCTGGAAGCCGCCAAAAAGGATTCCAGTTTGTCTGATATTGCCGCAGTCAACCAGCGCATGGTTGAAGGCGAAACCGGCTTCGGCGCATACAATTTCGATGGAGACAATAAGTTTGTGGGCTTCTCCCCCATCGGAGGCAACCAGGAATGGAGCATAGCCATTGAAACCAGCCAGCGGGAATTCAAGTCCACATTGGATCGGAGCATCTTTTTGACAATTTTGGTGGTGCTAGGTGTTGTGCTTTCCACGTTCCCTGTGGCGCTCATAGTGGGCCACACCATTTCCGGCCCTATCAAGAAATGTGTCAAACGGCTGGAACTGCTGGCTGACGGTGATTTGCACAGTCCCATGCCAGTGGTGACTTCCCGGGATGAAACTGCGAAGCTGGCAAAGGCCTTAAACACCACCGTCCTTCGTCTGAACGATGTGGTTCAAGATGTGGATCATCATTTGGGATTGATGGGAAATGGGGACTTCCATGAGGAGATTACCCGTACATATTGGGGAGATTTTGAAGCAGTGGAAAAGTCGATTAAGGCGATTCACAGTTCGTTGAAGAATACGCTCCAGCAGATACGTCAGTCTGCGGAAACCGTGGCGGCCAGTGCCGTGCAGGTGTCCAATGGAGCCCAGACGCTAAGCCAGGGGGCGACAGAGCAGGCTAGCGCAGTTCATGAACTCTCTGCCACTGTGACTGGCATTTCCGAGAATGCAAAACAAACCTCCTTGGCAGCGGAAGAGGCCGGTCAATTCGTGGATCAAGCTGCCGCACAGCTAGGGGCCAGCGTGGATATCGTTGGGGAATTAAATGCTGCAATGGAGAAGATATCCAGCTCCTCCGCAGAGATAAGCAAAATCATTGATACCATCGAAAGTATTGCTTTCCAGACTAATATTTTGGCTTTGAATGCCTCTGTGGAAGCGGCCAGGGTTGGTGAGGCTGGCAAGGGCTCCGCCGTGGTAGCCGATGAGGTGCGTGATCTGGCTGGCAAATCTGACGAGGCCGCCAAGGCCACCAAGGAACTGATAGAGAGTTCGATTACTGCCGTCACCGAGGGTGACCAGGTGGTAAATCGAGTGACGGAATCTTTGGACAAAACTAGTTCCATTGCCGAAAATGTGACTATCAAAATGAATGCGGTGGTGGCAGCTGTGGATAGCCAGACTACCGCAATCTCCCAAATCATGGATGGAATTGACCAGATTTCCGCCGTCGTGGAAAGCACTTCCGCTACTTCAGAGGAGAGCGCTGCCACATCGCAGGAGCTTTCTAACCAGTCAATTCTGATGAACGAGTCGGTGCGTAAATTCCGCCTTGACTAGTTGATGCATAGCTCACATAAAGTTGCATACAAAAAGAACCAGATATTTCCAAACTTTATCTGGCTCTTTTTGTGTGTGGCAACGTACAGGAAAAATCAGTGTTTTACCTATGTGCACCAAAGTTCTTTTGCATTTTCTCGGTATCATCCCAATCTCCAATCAGGCATTTCATTTCACCAGCAATAGAACTGATTTTATCGAAGGAACTAAAATTAGTTTTTCCTAAATCAGGGAAATTTGAATGCAACTTATTTTGTTCATTCTAAAAGTTCTGACAATCTACCGGCAAAATCATCGCTTGCTTCGTATAAGCCATCTATTTTTTCGTTGTCGGATGCAATCGTTAGTTCTTGATCTAAAACGCCAAGTTCCATAACGGAATCTTCAAATTGAAGGGTAACTGAAAAATGTCCATCCCTTTCGCTATTCTTGTGGGAATGCTTTTTGAGGGGTTCCCTTGCAAGCAGGGCGAATACGTTATCCATTTTTCTTTCGGGATGGATGTTCTTTTCTTTTCCGCCAACCCAGTAAGTTATCCCGTTTAGTTCTTTTTTCCGCTGGGGGGTAAAGACGGAGTTATTGTATTCTATCTTAGGTTGTGTGAAATAGTATATTCCTCCAATCAATATGGCTATTGTAAGTGTTGCGATTGTCAACTTCTTCATGGATAAAATTCGATCCTTTCTTCTTCATATTAGCAGTTAACATAGTCCGCTTTGCTTGCCGGTCTCTTAATAAGGGCATGTCACCAATATATATGCAATTAATATAATGAATATTTCCATGTCCACTTTTTTGAAATGTATGAAAAAGTTGTTCCTTTGGGATTATAGACTACAGTTTGAATTTGCCTGGAGCCGCTATTCCATAAATAAATTGATTCCTTGCCAGAGGAAACATTTTTACCATATCCAATTATAGTTACAGCGTGTCCCCTTTTTTCAACGCCGTTCACCATATATTTACAACTCATATAAATTGACCATTTATTTGAAATGCTATTTTTAATGGCATTATAGGATAATTGTGATCCTTTAAAAGTATATTTAAGGCCATATTTTGAAAGGGCGTTTTGCGCTTCAAATATTGTTCCACCTTTATCTAATCCTATATTCATACTTTTGCAAACTTTTTGAGCGGTCAATGATCGGTTCCCTTTTCTATATCTGACTATAGATGCTACCGATGCAGCCCAACACATGCCTCTTTCTTTTCCAGAAGAATCTCGTTGTGTACATAAGCAACCTACTGTATTAAGCGATTTCGCAGTAGCTATATTAATCATTAGAGGATTTGATGCATAATACCCTGTCGGAGTAGATGATTTTGATAGTGAAATAGATGCCTTTCCAACGGAAGCATTATCTATTGGATAAACTAAATCTTTTTGAATATTTTTTTCAGATTGAGGTTCTATATTATTTAGTTCCGTATTTTCATCTAATACATCATGAACGTGATTCCTCTTTTTCTCCTCCTTTATAATTATTTTATAATCAAGATTGCCACAGGCTTGATCTTGTAATACATTGGAATGCTCAGCCTTTATTTTTTTGTTTTCGTTGGCACAATATACTGTGCCATTATCATAGTATACTATTGCGGTTTGAGCCTGAGAGTTAATTTGATTCAGTTCCTCAGCTATTCCTTTAGACAATGATGCAGTCCAACCATCAAAATCTTTATATACGCTTAATATCATAATTACCTTTTCGTTTTGTACAATAGGGAAATAAAATATTTCATCTTCTTCATTGTCCGATTCCGTATATATAGTATATGGTTCACCAATTTGTATATTATCGTATGAGTCAAATTGTACATCATATAGGGCTTCTTGACCAACAACATTTGCTAGTAAATCAGGAGCAATTTTTTCCGCATAAGCGTATGCTTCTTGTGGGACAAATTCTGAGCATACTTTCCCAGTATCACTATCTTGTGCTGCATATGCAGTATTGGGAAAATGAAAACACAAAAACATAATTATACATGTTATTGAAATATAAATCTTCTTTTTTGTCATAATAAATCCTTTCGTTTTGCTAAATTACACGTTACAAATATAAGAAAAATACTTTTATTAAAGAAAATATATTATTAAAGAAAAATAGACAATCAATAAAAAATTGAGAAATTAAGCCGTTTCCTATATTTCCTATTTATAAATAAAATAGGATGATGTCAAAAGTTGCACTTTTTACATAAATACTATAACATATAATATTAAAGAAGTAAAGTAATGTGGTTGATTGATAGGAAGAAAATTGTGTGGTTGTTGCTAGTCACGACTTTGCCGCTCATAGTAGCAGGCAATGTTTTCATTTCGGTACACATATTTTTTAGAAAGGAATGGGATTTAGGATGTCATTACAGTTTATATTGGGAGGCTCGGGATGCGGAAAGACTCACTATGCCCAGCATTTCATTTCCCAGGAGGCGGCTTATTTTCCCCAGAGGCAGTATATCTTTCTGGTGCCGGAGCAATTTACGATGCAGACCCAGAAGGAGTTAATTAGCATCAGTGCGTCGAAGGGTATTATGAATATTGATGTGCAGAGTTTTGTGCGCCTTGCGTTTCGTGTGTTTGAGGAGACGGGGGCGGGAAATCTTCCGGTGCTGGATGACATGGGCAAGACGATGGTTCTAAAAAAGGTGCTGACTCAGATGGAGGGGGAGCTGGATTATTTTGGAAAAAATATCCATAAGGAGGGGTATGTGCAGGAAATCAAGTCCTTTCTGTCGGAGCTGTACCAGTATGGCATTGATGAGGAGACGCTGTCGGAAATGATTGCCAGTGCGGGAAAGCAGCCCCTTCTAGTGCGGAAATTGCGGGATATGCAGAAGATTTATCGGGGATTTTCTGATTATCTGGAGGAGCATTTCATTACCTCGGAGGAGGTTATGACGGTGCTTGCCGGGGTGACGGAGGAATCGGGGATTCTGCGGGACAGCGTGGTGTGCCTGGATGGGTTTACCGGATTTACTCCCACCCAGTACCAGTTTATTGAGAGGCTTCTTCCCATTGCAAGGAAGGTGTATGTGACGGTGACGATTGACAAGGGCGTGAGCATCGTGAAGCCGGGGGCGAAGCACGGCCTTTTTTATATGAGCCAGCAGACGATATTTCGGTTGAGGAAGATGGCGCAGGCTCATGGCATTGAGGTATGTCCTGAGATTTGGACCGGGGAGCAGGTCGAGGAGACGAGATTTTCCGAGACGCCGGGGATTTCCTGGTTGGAGCGGAGGTTGTTTCGGTATCCCATGGAAGAGTTCGGGGAGGAGCCGGGGGATATTTCGATTCATGTTATGAGGCAGCCGGAGCAGGAAGCGGAGTTTGTGGCAGAGCAGATTCGGGGGCTTTTGCACCGGGGGGAAGCCAGATATCGGGATATTGCGGTGATTACCGGGGATTTGAGCGTGTACGGCACATTGGCGGGAGAGATTCTGGAGAGGGCGAAGATTCCCTATTTCGTGGATCAGAAGAAAGGGATCGAGGAGCATCCTTTTGTGGAACTGATTCAGCAGGCTATTGATATTTTCTTATCGAACTTTCAGGCGGAGAAGGTGATGGCCTTTGAGAAGAATATCTTTTCCCATGTGACGCTGGAACAGGGGGATTTGCTGGAGAATTTCCTGCGTGCAACGGGCATTCGGGGCTATAAGAAGTGGCAGGAGGTGTGGAAGGCGGAGAATGTCTTTTCTCTGGGAAGGAATCAGGGAAATTCTGACAAGGAGCGGAAGGAGAGGCAGCAGGAGATTCATTTGATGCTGGACACTGCCAGACAGGAGACGATAGACCAGCTGGGGGAATTGTATGAAGCGGTGGGAAGGGGAAAGCATTCTGTGAGGGAGTTCGCTACTGCTTTCTGCGAATGGATGGAGCGGGAGCGCTATTTTGAGAAAATCATGAGGCGGGCGGAGGAGTTTGGCATGCAGGGAGAACCCACATTGCAGTGGGAGTACCAGCAGTTATATGGCATTGTGCTGGGGGTGTTTGACAGGCTTGTGGAGCTTCTGGGGGAGGAGGTAATGGATTTGCGGGAGTTTCAGGAAATTCTGACCACGGGATTTTCTGAAGCCAGAGTGGGGCTGATACCTCCGGGGGTGGATCAGGTAGTGATTGGGGATATGAACAGAACCCGGCTTGCCCATGTGAAATATCTTTTCTTTTTGGGAATGAATGACGGAAATATTCCTGCTTCCGGCGGGGGCGGCGGCGTGATTTCTGACTCGGAAAGGCTGTTTCTGGCGGAGGAAGAGTATGAATTGGCTCCTACTCTGCGGGAGAAGATTTATACGGAGCAATTTTATCTGTATTTGAATCTGACAAAGCCTTCCCGCCATCTGTACCTGACTTATTGCGAGACGGGGAATGACGGCAAGGGGAAGAATCCTGCCTACATCATAGATAGGGTCAAAAATATGTACCCAAAACTCATTCCAGTGGTAGAGGAAAATCGTCAGGATGACAGTTACCTTTTGGGCAATTCTTGGGGAGCGGATTATCTGATTCGGGGATTGCGGGACAGGAGTTTTCAGGGGAAGAAATGGCGGGAGATTTATCGGTACTATCGGGAGGATGCCTTGGGGAGAAAGAAGGTGGATAGGCTGCTGGATGCGGCATTTTACCGGGAGGATCAGACCATGCTGTCTAAGGAGGTGGCGAAGAGGCTCTATCAGGAAATTCTTACGGGCAGTACTTCCCAGTTTGAACAGTATGCGGCCTGCGCCTTTGCTTATTTTATGCGGTATGGGCTGAAGTTGCGAGAGCGGCAGGAGCATCAGGTGGCTTTTTTTGATATCGGGAATATCGTGCATCGCGCATTGGAATTATATACCAGGGATATGATTTCCCGGGGGGAAAATTGGGGGGATATTCCCGAGGAGGAACAGAAATCCAGGGGAGAAAAGTGCGTCTTGCGGGCGGTGGAGGATTACAGGGATGATTTGCTCCATCGAACGGAGAGGGACAGCTATCTCATTACCAGACTCCAGAGAATCTTGCGGCGCACGATTTGGGCGATTACGAAGCAGATGGAACGGGGGCAGTTCGCTACGGTGGAGAGCGAGATTTCCTTCGAGGTGATGCACCGCACGAGGGGGGAGGATATTTCCGGGGATGGCGGACTGCTTCGGCTGGTGGGCAAAATTGATCGGACGGATAAGATGGAGCAGGGCGGCAGTTCCTATATTAAAATCGTGGATTATAAGACGGGCAAGAAGAATATTTCCCTGTCGGATTTGTATTACGGCTTGCAGATGCAGCTTCTGGTGTATTTGAAGGCAGGGGTGGATCAGGAGAAGCAGAGTGATGGCGGAAAGAAATTGGTGATTCCTGCCGGTGTGCTATATTATCATATTGATGATCCCATGATGGAGGGAAAGGGAGAGAGAGAGGAGATT